>CAJBPC010000434.1 GCA_903957405.1 uncultured bacterium
AGACGGCCTTGTAGGTATCACTGATCTTCCACACGATCACTGCGGCGATATCGATCGGATTGCCCAGCTTGTCATTCACCTTAAGCTTGTTGCTTTCAATGCTTTGTGCACGAAGGGAAACCGCCACTTTGGTATACAGGGGATTCACAAATTGCAACCCGTTCTCCCGCACAGAGCCCACGTATTTCCCGAAAAAAGAAAGCACCACTGCGTAATTCGGCTGTACGATCACCAATCCCATGAGCATGAGCACGGCCGTGGCAAATAAAACGATACTCAAGATCAGCATCCAGTACGGAGCATCCCCTGGCTCGGACGCCTGCAAAAAGAACCAAATCATCAAAAATATGCCGGCAACTCCTGTCAGAAACGACAGGAAGGCGATGAGGTATCCTGATACGGGCTTGATCAACTTTTCCATTATAATATCATTTTAATATCATAAAGATATTCATAAAATCCGATTCGGTGCAAGCGATCTGAAGTATTTTTCCACGCATGCGCTCCGGCGATCAAGCGGTGCGAAAACCCTTGGATCAGTAAATCCCGTCTCCTGCAGCTTGCCATGCAACAAACGACCTTTCCCGCTTGTCAAGCACATGACGGAACGAATGACAGACCAACTTTCACTGATAAGGGAATGCATGCGCGGGAATCCACGGGCGCAGAAGCAGCTGTATGATGCCCATGCGGAGATCATGCTCGGTGTCTGCTATCGCTATACCAAATCACTTTCCGACGCAGAGGACGTACTGCAGGATGCATTTGTCAGGGTTTTCACACACCTGCACCAGTATCGCGAGGACGGCGAACTGGGTGCATGGATCAGGAGGATCGTGGTGAATACCGCCCTGAATTTCCTCAAGCGACCTTCAAAAAATCATGAGCGCCTCGAATTCAACGATGATGAATTGCCGCATCCGACTGCCTGGCAGGATCCGCAAGTAGACCTCGAAGCAAAAGAGCTTGCCGGATTGATCCGACTCCTGCCAAGCGGCTATCAAACGGTGTTCAACCTCTTTGCCATCGAAGGATACGCGCATGCTGAGATCGCCCGGCTGCTCGGTATCAGGGAAGTGACATCCCGGTCGCAGTACATGCGGGCGAGAACTGCACTTGCCGGCCTGGTGGAAAGGCATCATTCCCCACAACCCAAAGCGGATTGCCATGGAAAATAAAGGCTTTGAAAAAAAGACATCTGAGATCATGCAGGGATTCAAACTGAATCCATCCGAGGCCGTGTGGCAGAACGTAGCGCGTACCATCCGGAAAAGAAAACGCAGACGGTTCTTTGCTTGGCTGTTCACTGCCATGCTCCTGGCAGGTGGAGGCATCGGATGGCTCCTACTCTTCCACCCGTCCAATATCGAAAAAGTAACGGACACGGATAACCGATCCTTATCCATGAAAAAAGATGAAGTTGACGACTCTCGTATCCATAAAGGCATGCGCACTGCAATGCCCGCTTCGCCTTCCGTGATAAAAAACCAAAAGACCACAACATACCCTGACGGGAACATCCGAATCAGCCATCCCCCTCGAATGCATCCGCAAAAAAACACCGCAGATCCGGTTACAGACAGGAAGATCCCGACAGATGCACCCACACTTGCTCCGAAAGCGGATGAGCCAACCAAAGAAAAAACATTGACCGAGCCTGGAAATTCTCCGATCACCGCCCAGAAGGATCATGCAGCTTCGATCCGTGATTTGACAATAGATACAACTGGAAATCCTGCTCCGACCGCCGATGGATCATTCACCCTTGAAAAATCCGAACAGATCGCAGCAGAACCCTCCGCGACCACCCCTTCGACAATGCTGCCGACACAAAAAAGAAAAACACAGTGGGCGGTTAGCATTGCTGCCGGAACGACCATGTGGAGGAGCAGTGGACAATCAAAGAACAATGGCCTTGCCATCGAAGCTGGCATCATCCGCAGCCACAATACGACTGAAGGGAAATTTCACCTATCATACGGATTGGCGATCGGTCAATATAAAACCCAGGGATTCAAAAAATCAAGGAATGACCTGCTCCTGTCGGGAGGAAGCATGAACGCATCCCAGCCGGGGGCCAACCTCTCCGGGCAGGACGCCATGGATCGGCGGCAGGCGATCGCGATGATCAGCGTACCGGTTGACCTTCACCTGCGCCTGGGAAAAAAAGGAAGAAGACCCGCACACCTGCACACCGGCCTGTGGAACGGATACATCATCAGCTCCGGATTGAAGCATGCCGATCCTGTTACTGGAGTTTCCGAACCCGACATGAACATGCACAATCGCCTGCAAACAGGTCTCGAGGCGGGATTCTCCACCGGGTTGCTGCTGAAAAAAGGGTACCCGTTGACGTTATCAATCCAATACCGCCATGGCTTGTCCGGCATATGGAAACAACAGGCATCGATGGACCAAAAAATTTCGCTGCTCACGGCAAGGATGTCATGGGAATTCGGCAGGCTGCACCCTTCATCGACAATAAACGGGGCTCCCAGCAGATGACCGCGTTCACAGGATCAGAACATCAAAATGACATCTTACGCCAACGCTACAGCATCGACTTGATCAAATCCCTGAACAGCAAAAACAAAAAAACCAATAAACCCACCAATACTTCCCTTGG
>CAJBPC010000435.1 GCA_903957405.1 uncultured bacterium
CGCTTCTCTGCTGCCGCAAAGGATAAGAGACACCAGGAACATTCACATCATACCCAATGGAATCGATATCGTGCAATTGTCTTCATACAATTCCGGTTCGGTTCTGAACTTGCAAGGGGATCCAAAACTGCTTACGGTGGGGCATGTGTCACCCCGAAAAGGACAACATAGGGTGATACGGGCACTCCCGGCACTGAGAAAAAAATTTCCAGCGCTCCACTATCACATCGTGGGACGCCCGATCACAAAGGATAAGCTGGCTGCTTTGTCGAAGGAACTCGGAGTCGCTGACATGGTCACCTTCCATGGTGCTGCTGCCACTCATGAGGAGCTTACGGATTATTATCAACATGCGGATGTATTCATGTTGCTCAGCGAAAACCAGCCCGACGGAGATGTCGAAGGTTTCGGCATCGTGGCATTAGAAGCGAACTATTTCGGACTACCCGTTGTCGGTGCAAAATATTGCGGAGTGGAAGATGCCGTAGATGACAGGAAATCCGGCATCCTGGTCGATGGCAACGAACACGTTGAAATAGCAGATGCCGTGACTCGTTGCCTGGCTGATAAGCAGAGGATGGCCGATGCAAGCAGAGCATGGGCCCAAAGACATGACTGGGATTTTATCGTTCACCGATTCATGAAGGTCATACAGTGAAAAAACTCGTCATCATATCTCATACCGATCATCAGAAGACGGCCGCAGGAGAAATCGTAGGGTGGGGACCAACCGTGACTGAAATAAACTATCTCGCCGGATTTTGGGACGAGGTGGTGCATGTCGCCTGTTTTGAGGATGGACCGCCCAAGGGAAGTTCCCTTCCGTATGACAAAATGAATATAAGATTGGAATCGATCCCACCTTTCGGCGGCAAACGGTTCCAAGACAAACTGTCCATCATCACGAACGCCCCACAGATCTTATCCACCGTCAAAAAAGCACTCAAAGGCGCCACGCACGTGCAGTTGCGATTACCGATGGGCATTGGTGTTTTTCTGCTGCCATATTTCACCTTTCGGGATCGAAATGCATATGCCTTCTGGGTGAAATATGCCAATAACTGGAAACAAAAAAATCCACCTGCTGGATATGCATTCCAGCGATGGTTCCTAAGCCGGAATCTGGCAGGATGCAAAACAACCATCAATGGATTCTGGGAAGATCAACCCGTCCATTGCGTTTCTTTTGAAAATCCGAGCCTTCGACTGTCAGACCTAGATTCGGGCAAACTGGCGCTTGCCCGTAAGACCTTCAACCCGCCCTACACCTTCACCTTCATTGGAAGAATGGAAGATGAAAAGGGCGTGACGAGGATACTGGATGCGCTTCGATCCCTAAATCCTGAAATGATCGACAAGGTGCATTTCATAGGAGACGGAAATCGAAATGCGGAGTATGTCGCAAACGCGTCTTTTCTCGGCGATAAGGTCCGGTTTCATGGCTACCAAAAGGGAGATGTCATCCGCGCCGTACTTTCAGCGTCACACTTCTTCCTGCTGCCGACCACCGCCTCAGAGGGATTCCCCAAGGTCGTGGCGGAAGCCTGCTGCTATGGCTGCATACCCATCGTTTCCGACAC
>CAJBPC010000436.1 GCA_903957405.1 uncultured bacterium
GCTCAACTTTAGTTTCTAATCTTTTCTTCTGATGACGCAAGGCGCGAAGAAAAAACATGATCCACGGTTGCCAGTCCGGGTTTTCGTTTTTCAGTGTTCCTTGTGTTTGGCGCAAAGCGAGATAATAGCCTTCTTTGCTTTGCTCTACGACGGCTTCAAGCGAGCAGTAAGGCACGTAATGATAGCCCTCCCTCAAAAGAAGATATGTGGTTAGGACACGCGATAATCTGCCGTTGCCATCCTGAAAGGGATGTATGGCCAGAAACTCGACAATCACGATAGCTGTTATCAGAAGCGGATGAAGTCTCTTATCTGCATAGGCTTGCACGGCCCATTCAACAAGATCCCGCATCCTGATGGTGGTTTCAAAAGGGCTTGCCGTTTCAAAGACGACGCCGAGGCTTTTACTTTGGGCATCGAAAGCCTCCACATGGTTTGGTGATTTCTTATAATTGCCTCTATGCCAATAGTCCTTTTCACTGTACTGTAACAAGACAGCATGAAGTTGCTGGATATGGTTTTCCGATAGGATAATGTCGGCATAGCTCTGGAAGATCAGGTTCATTACAGAGGAGTATCCGGCTACTTCCTGCTCATCCCGGGTCTCGAACTTTTGTATTTCCAGGTTTGATAATAAAACCTCGACATCCTTATCGGATAGCTTGCTTCCCTCGATGCGGGTAGAAGATCCGATACTTTCAATCGTGGCAATCTTTTTTAGTGAGGATAACTGTTCCGGAGCCAATTGGCCCAAGGCTCGCCACGCGCCCTTAAACTCGTCTAATTCAGCGATCAGTAAGAGTATTTCGGGGGTTATTTTGAGATTTTCTATGTTTATACCCATATTATTACCCGAAAATACCCAAAAATGAAAATATATCCATTTTTATACCTATAAATACCCAAAAATTATTTCTTTCATTTCGAAGGCAGCACCGCCTCCATCGCATCATCTGCTTTGTATGATGAACTTAGCCTCGTAACCAGTAGTCGTGGTTACCAATGAATGACGATAGATTTCTTGCAGCCTTTGAATTTGGGATACAATCGCCGGAAAGGTTGCCGAACCTGTGTCGGGCAATGTTCATTGTCTGTTTCTTTCCGTCGTCTATCACCAGCCTCTATAGCACTACCTCGTTCAGAAATTTGTCAATACGATCAGTTTGGAAGGCGATTGTGCGACAAAAGTTAAACTTTTCAGACAGAGTGCTCAAGGATACTCCATGGAGTTCCGAAAAAGTGTATCGACCCCCTATTTCCTGGGCAATTTCGGATAAAAGATGGAGACATTTCGGTGATTATCTTTACATTGAATAATCTGGACATTTACTTCTTCTGATTCCGGCGACAGTATCATTTGGAAAAAAGGCGATACTGACCCTCTAAAACGGTATAACACTCCCCATTCATTCGACTACTTGGTCAGTTACCTCAGTTAAGAAATTTATTGTTCGTTAATTGACCTGGGTTTCTTTGGCAGGCGTGAAGGTCGCAAAGATGAGTCCGCTGAAGGGCAGGATGGCCACGAAGCATGCACACGGTATCACCTCCCAGGTATCCCTGGAGACGATGCTCATCCGCTTGCCGGCATGGTCGAACATGGTTAGGTCGCCTGGCTTGTACTCCAGATGCATGGCCAAGTCGCTGTTATGCTCATACCGCTTTAGGTGGTGGCAAAACTGACTGTAGGCCTACCCGTTGGCATGCAGGAGCATGTATTCGCCCCACAGAACCTCCCGTGTGACTCCGTTCCTGCCCAGATCGCAGGATGCTTTGGAAAAAAACTGCAGCAGGTCCTCGTATCGTCGTCTGGTATCCTCGGCCTGAGGCGATCCATAAGCGATCTCGGGGGATAAAACCTCCTCCTTCGCATCAGGATTGTCGTGGAGGCGTTTGACATTTTTTTTGATACTGTTGCAGCTAAATCTCAGGCGACGAACGATTTCCTTGATCGGTACGCCTTCCTTGAAAAGTCTTGTGATTTGTAGGACTTTGTCCATAGAAACGGTTTTTTGAGACATTAGCTGTAGGGATAAAGGTCTGAACGGATGTAAAAGATGTGAAGGTTTGAGTGTGCTGGCTACAACCTACATATCATGGGCAACAGCTTGAAAGCAATTGAAAAAGAAAAAGCACCAAAACAGCGAAATTTTCTTTTTAAAAAAGCAGCCTAACCAAAAACCAACGTAAGGATTTTTATGGGAGAGCTATGCCTTGTAAGTAAAAAAATGCCTATCAAATAACTATAAA
>CAJBPC010000437.1 GCA_903957405.1 uncultured bacterium
AGGATAGTTGTGCGCGCCATGCATGCTGAACGTAAAAACACGGGAATCTTCGGCGAAGATCTTGGCAGTCCCGTTGCCTTGATGCACGTCTAGGTCGATGATCAAAATCTTCCCTGCCAGATGTTTATCAAGGAGTTGATCGGCTGCGACCGCGAAATCATTGAGCATGCAGAAACCCTCTCCCCTGTCGGCGAACGCGTGGTGGGTACCCCCTGCGATATTGAGTGCCACACCGTTCCTCATTGCATGCATGGCACAGTCAATGGTTCCCTGCGTGATGATCTTTTCCCGCAATGTCAGCATGGGCGACTGCGGAAACCCTATCTGTCGCTGTTCCCTTTCTGAGAGTTTTTGTTCATTGAGTTTATTCAGATAAACAGGGTCGTGGGTTTGTAAGATGACATCATCAGGGCAGACACCGGGTGCGAACAATTCATCCTCTCGGATGATGCCTTCATGCAGCAACTGCCCGGGTATGAGCTCATATTTGAGCATTGGGAACCTATGGCCTTCCGGCAACGGATGGGCATATATGGGGTCGTAGGCTATCCTTAGTTTTTTATCTGTCACCGTTGTCAATGGATTTTTATCACTGCACCCGTTTCACCTTTGCGCGGGTCATTCGGAATGACGGCATATACCATGTCGCCTTTCCTCGGAGTCACCAACGCAAGCCCAGTGAATTTGCTGAATGCGGGCAGTACGACTTGCTCCGCCGAAAAGTGAAAACAAGGGAAACGAAGGGATTGTTTGCCGATTCCGCTCAGGCGTATCCCGGGATGGATATGTCCCGAAACCCGGTAGTGCCCCAGATCATCGGAAGGTTTCCAATCCGGATCGTGTGCGAATAGGAACGGCGGCCTCAGGTACGACTGTTCATGCACCTCGATCCCCATATCCGCATAAGAGCTAAGGCTCAGGATGTCGTGATTGCCCCTAACAAGATGGACGTCTTTTGTTGGGATCGTCTCCTTCCATCTTGCGAATAACGCGTGCTCTAGGTTTTCTCGGCTATGGAACAGGTCGCCTGTAATGATGATGGTTTCGGGTTGGAAGTATTGCACCTGCATCATCAGGCGATGCAGATCTTCCAGATAGACCTGCGGAGGGACGGGTATCCCCGCTTTACGGAAATGACCGGTCTTCCCAAAATGCAGGTCGGTTAAGATCAGCGTCCGCTCTTCCTCCCAAAACAGACAACGCTCCGGAGAAAGCCAGCAATGCTGAGATCTGATGTCGATCGGAAGTGCAGGTGACATCAACTAACGGTTACGGGTACTTTATATGCCGAATGTCGGGGACTCCCTCCATGTTGTCCCCTTTCGGATATCCGGCAAATCAATGTTTCTCTTCCGATGTTTTGACCTCAAGGTTGTTCGTGACCGCGATCTCAGTCATCAGCCCCTTTGCCCAATCGCTGAGGATCTTCGACTTTTCGGCATCGACGATTGCATTGCGGTGTATGAATGTGTAGCTTTTCAAGGGCATCTCGCCTTCCTGTAACTGTTCAATGACTTCTTCCAGTTTGTGATGGGCTTTCTTGGGAGGATAGCTCAGGAATTCGTTGAAGTTCAACTCTCCTTTTCCTTCCGCCACATGGTCCTGCAGCCACCAGGTGACCGGTTGGATATTGGCATACCAGGGATATGCCGTGTTGTTGCTATGGCAGTCGTAGCAAGAGGATCTGAGGATCTCCTGTACATTCGCAGGGACTGCATACTTGTTGCCGATATCGTTGGGTGTCGCGGCAGTGGAAACATTCCGTGCAGGACGGAAGAATTGAATGATGACCAATCCCGCCAACAGGACAAATGCGATCTTCTTGACCATTGCTCGATATTTATGCAAAGGTACGGGCAGTCATTGGAAAAATCTTTCCGCTTCGATGATGCTTTCTGGTCTGCCAACATCCACGATGATGTCACGGCTATGCCGGTAACCTTGGATTTGATGTGTGGCTGCAAGGTCGAGATAGCTGTCAATGATCGAAAATTTTCCGGTTTGACGGATCATGGTGAAGATCTCCGGGTCGATGACGTGTATGCCGGAGAACGCGAAGGGATCTGGAGTTTTTTCGGGGGTGAACGCCATTCTTATCTCTCCGGTGTTTTGGTTGGTCCAGCCACAGAGTCGCATTTCCTCATCAAAGAGCAGATTCCTCGAAGATTTTCTGTTGGTGACGGCAAGGGTGGCGATCGGTGCGGATTGTTTGTGATGCGCGTACATCTTCCCGAGGTCGAGGTTTGTAAGGATATCGGCATTCATGACCACGAAGGGTTCTTTGTTCGCCGCCAGGAACCATGCTGCATGGAGAAGTCCGCCACCTGTTTCCAAAAGTTCTCCGATTTCATGGGAGATCTGTATACGACAACTGAAATCCTCCTTCTCCCTCAGAAAATCCTTTATCTGCTCTGCGAAATGATGGACGTTGACGATGATGTCACGTATCCCGAAATGCATCAGATATTCAATGTTTCTTTGTAGCAGAGGTTTTCCATTTACAGGTGCCAGCGCCTTTGGATGCGCATCGGTGAAAGGCTTGAGCCTTGTACCCAAACCCGCGGCGAAGATCATGGCCCTTACGCCTTTCAACTGACTTTCTTCACCTTGCATTTCAGGCTGTTGGACTGTTTTCAGATCCGTCATGCTCCCGGGGTGTTTATCCAGTTCTTCGAATCCTGTTCGACATGTTCCGTAATGGTTTTGACATTGAACTTCTCCTGCAGGTGCTCCGACATCCTGTCTGCCGCATAGACGCTTCTGTGCTGCCCTCCGGTGCATCCGAAGCTCACGGTAAGGCTGGAGAACCCGCGTTTGATATAGTCTTTTACGGAGATGTCCACGATTCCAAAAACATGTTGCAGATAAGTAGGCATCTCCGTCTTGTGGAGGAGGAATTCCCTGACATCCTTATCTCTACCGGTGAGTGACTTGTAAGCTGTGAGTCGGCCAGGGTTCAAGATCCCTCTGCAATCGAAGACGAATCCTCCGCCGTTTTCACTTTCGTCGGCGGGAATGCCTTTTTTGTAGGAAAAGCTCCGGACATGCACGACCAGTGGGGTTTCTGATCCGGCTTTTTGTATTTCGAATTTCGCAACCATCTCGTCTGTCACGATGCATCGGAGGACTTTGTGCAGTTCAGGCAGCCGGATGGGTATCTTCTTGTTTTCGAGAAACCATTTCAGGTTTTTCAATGCAAACGGTATGCTAGATATGAAGTGTGGCTTTCGTTCAAAAAGCCCGCGGAAACCATATGCGCCAAGTGTCTGCAGCATCCGGATCAGCACGAATCCGTCGTAGCTGTCCATGAAGCTCTCTATGTCAAGGGTGTTTTTGAGCAGCATATTCGCCTGTTCGAAGTAATACGACAACAGTTTGTCTCGCCAGTCATAGGGCATCGCCGCCCTTGCTTGCCAAAGCATTGACGCCACATCGTATTGAAGCGCACCCTGCATGCCGCCCTGATAGTCTATGAAGTATACCCGATCGTCATTCACCATTAGGTTTCTGCTTTGGCAGTCACGGTGCATGAAATATTGCTGATCTTCCTGCATCAGATAGCTGCTGAGCAGGTCGAAATCATTCAGCAGTAGATTTTTATCATAGGGCAGGTCAAGCGCCCGAACAAAGTAGTATAGGAAATAAAGGAGATCGGAGTAGATGGCCTGTTTGTCGAATGACTTCGTCGCGATGCAATGTCTGTAGTCAAGGTTGATACCACCCTCTATCTGCAGTCTGGCGAGTTGTGAGAGGCTTTTCTTGAACAAATTGAAAACGTGGTCGGAGAACCCCTCGGCTTTCATAATTTCGAATAATGACACATCGCCCAGGTCCGTCTGCAGGTACATGGTTTTTTCAAGGTCATTGTGCAATATCTCCGGGACGGGCAGTTGCTTGGACTGGAAATGCCGTGTGAACTCTATGAAAGCGTTGTTCTCCGCGATATTCTGCGGGTTGTATGTGGCTATGTAACCCCGGCCTTCATGGCGTACCCTCAGGTATTGCCGGTTACTGCCCGATTGTCGCAGTGTGTCAATTTCAATAGCCCCCTCTGATTTCCATGTCCGGAAAAAATCTTCAATATCTGTCTGTAAGTCGGACATCCGTTCTTTTTTGCAAAGTTACCTTTTTATGGCAGCCTATTTTACGCAGTGTATTTGAAAATCTGAAAGCGACAGGTCCTGTTTGAACCATAGCAGGTTGGTGGACTCTCCAAAAGTGGGGGTACTTTCCAAGAGTGGGGATACTTCACAAAAGTGGGGGTACTTCTCAAAAGTGGGGATACTTCTCAAGAGTGGGGTAACCCTCCAAGGGTGGGGTGACCCTCCAAGGGTGCAAGATTTGGTTTTGAGTCAGCCGGGTCGATTTCATCCTTCCAGTTGCTCTTGCATTCGGCGAACACGGTCTTCGAGCTTTTCAGAGGAGAGGCTCTCCCGCATGCTGTCGATCTTTACGGGGAAGCTGAAGGGAGTCAGTCTGGTTGGATATGTAAGGATGATGCTGCCGCGGCTGATGCGGTCAAGCATTTCCCGAAGCCTGGCTTCCTCCATTTGGTGATCAAAGACTTCCTGGTATGCCTGTCGCAGCAGGAGATTGTGCGGGTCGTACTCCTGGAAGACCTTAAAGAGCAGCGAAGCGGATGACTGCAGGTGCCTCGCTTTTTTCTTTTCCCCCGGCATGCCCTGGAAGATCAGTCCACCGATGACGGCGATATCGCGGAACTTGCGCCGAGCCATCTCGGTCGCATTCACGCTTCGATGTATATCTTCCGTGAGGTTTTCCGGGGAGAACAGTTCATATGCGTTGCTGTCGTCCAAAGGGATAGGCTGGTCGCTCAGCAACTCAAAACTGTAATCATTCATGGCGAAGGAGAAGGTTATGGGTGTGATCCTGCTGATCCGCCATGCCAGGATAGCGGCCATCGCCTCGTTGACCAGGCGACCTTCGAAGGTATGGACGAATAAATGGAAACCATCCTTCGTCTCAATCTGTTCGACCAATAACTCATCCATGCCCGGGATATGCGAAAGCTCCTGCTGTAGCTTGAACAAGGGCTTTAATGCAATCAGCTCGGGCTCTGTGCTGTCTCCGCTTGCGGCTTCCGCCATCTTTTGCCTGAGTACCTGCCCCAGGTTTCCAGACAGCGACATCCGCCCGCCCATCCAGCTTGGCACAATGGATTTTTTCGCATTTGACTTCCGCACGATGACGGTCATATCCTTGATCATCACGAACTCCAGATTTCTGCCGGCGAGGGTGAACACCTCTCCCGGCAGCAATTTCGAAATGAACCCCTCCTCGATGACCCCTACATATCCGCCGGTCAGGAATTTCACCTTCAGCATGGCATCACTCACGATCGTGCCGATGTGCATCCTGTGTCGCATGGCGATCCTCCTGTCGGTGATCCTACAAAACCCGTCGGTCATTTCCACTTTTCGATATTCGTCGTATTGCTGCAGCGCTTTGCCTCCCTCCACAAGAAAATGTATGATATGACCCCATTCGTCATCTGTCATTTCCCGGAAGCAATAAGTCGTTTTGACTTCATCAACCATCACATTTGGATCGAATCCGTCGGAGATGGCCAGCGTGCAGAGGTATTGCAGCAGTACATCGAAGCAAAGCTGAAGGGGGGGGCGTCCTTCAATGAGATCTTTGTGTATGGCGGATTTCAACGCCGCCGCTTCCATCAGCTCGAGAGAATGGGTCGGGAGGAAATAGATCCTGCTTTTCTCTCCCGGTTGGTGTCCGCTGCGTCCGGCACGTTGAAGAAAACGACCGACACCTTTTGGCGAACCGACCTGTATGACGGTCTCTACCGGTCTGAAATCCACGCCAAGATCCAGGCTGGACGTACACACCACAGCCTTCAGGATCCCTTCGTGCAGGGCATCTTCCACCCATGACCGAAGCTCCTGCTCTATGCTCCCATGGTGCAGTGCGATCGCACCGGCCCATTCCGGCGCAACATTCAGCAGCGTCTGGTACCAGGTCTCGCTCATGCCCCGGGTATTGATGAATATGAGGGTGGTGCGGCCGCCTTCCACCAGCGGCACGACCTTGGGAGCGAGCTTGATCCCCAAGTGCCCGGCCCAGGGGTATTTTTCGATCTCGTCGGGAAAGACCGACTCCACCTCGATCCTTTTGTCCATCCTCGCCCTGATGATGACGGGCGAACAATTATTTTTTCGGTTATGCCTTTCCGTTATAACGGGCCAGAGGAGGGCGTCCCTTGCCTCCTCCAGGTTGCCGATGGTGGCGGAGATGCCCCAGACAGAAAGTGCCATGGATGGCGAACCTTCCAAGGCCGCTTTTGAGTGTGGTGCATCGTTCAGGCCGACAAGGCGGCTGATGGCGAGTTCGACCTGCACGCCGCGTTTGCTGCCGAGCAGCTCATGCCATTCATCCACGGCGATGGTCTGCAGGTTCCGGAAAACATCCGCATAACCTTTCTGCGCAAGCAGGAGGTGCAAGCTTTCCGGAGTGATGATCATCACTTCAGGCATCCTGCGTTTTTGGCGCTGTCTTTCCGCCACCGGTGTGTCACCATTGCGCACACCGACTCTCCAGCGCATACCCATTCCCGTTATGACCTCCTCCATCGCACGGCCGATGTCTTTGGCCAAAGCCCTCAGCGGCGTCACCCATAAGAGCAGCAGGCCGTTGTGCTCCGACTGCTTCCAGTGCTCAGGATGCTCGTTGATGAAACGGATGACTGCCCCGAGGAATACCGCGTATGTCTTCCCGCACCCGGTCGGGGCATTCACGAGTCCGCTTCTCCCATGAATGACCTCTTCCCATGCCTCTTCCTGGAAAGGGAACGGGTGTCGGCCCTTTCCATCCATCCAGCGGCAGACCTGCCTGTAGCCTTCGGTCTGCGACAGGTTGCCGGTCATCATATGCGTCATCATTCCCGTTCGTTTATTTCATCACCTGAAGCATCGGCCTGGCTGCCATATTGCTTCAACATCTCTCGGAGGTCATCCAGCGTATTGATCTGACTGGCGTTCTTGTCTGTTCGCCATCTGCTCATCCTCGGAAAACGCACCGCGATGCCTGATCGGTGCCTTTTGCTTTCTGAGAGGCCTTCGAACGCGATCTCGAAGACGAGCTCGGGTTTTACGGTCCGCACCGGTCCGAATTTTTCAATCGCATTCTTTTTCACGAAAGCATCCACCGCTGCAAACTCCTTGTCCGTAAGACCGGAGTATGCTTTGGCAAAAACGACCAGTCTGTCCCCGTCACGCAGTGCGAATGTATAGTCGGTGTACAACGAGCTTCTTTTCCCGTGCCCTTTTTGTGCATATGTGAGCACCGCGTCGATGGTCATCGGGTCGGTCTTCCATTTCCACCAGTCACCCCTCTTGCGTCCTACCTGATAGGTGGATGTTTTGCGCTTGAGCATCAGCCCTTCGCTGCCATGCTCCCTCGATCGTGCCCGCAATGCCGCCAGGTCATCCTTTCCGGAGAATGCAAGCCCTTCCGATATGGACAGTGTCGGATGACCTAAATCTTGCACGACCGCTTTCAGTTGCGCCATCCTCTCCGCGTGAGGCCTCCCTCTCCAGTCTTCTCCGTTGAATTCCAGCAGGTCGAATGCCATGAAGGCGACCGGGACTTCCCGCAGTTGTTTGGGACTGATCTTCGACCTTCCGATGCGTGTCTGCAGGAGGGAGAACGGAAGGGGGACGCCGCCCTTCATCGCCAGGATCTCTCCGTCGATCACGATGCCGTCAGGCAGTTTTTTCCGCATCTCTTCAAATTCCGGAAATTTTTCGGTGATGAGTTCTTCGCCGCGGCTCCATACGAACCATTGTCCTTTTCGCCGGATGACCTGTCCCCTTATGCCATCCCATTTCCATTCCGCATGCCATTCGGCCATGTCACTGCAGGTTTCTGCAGGATCCTCCATCGGGTGTGCAAGGAAGAATGGGTATGGTTTAGACAGATCATCATTCGTCCCCTGTCCACTGAGGAGTACGGCGAAGTCCGTATCCCCCGGTTCCCATTGCCCACTGATCCGGTGTGCGATGACGGCCTTATCCTCTTTGAACATCTTCGCCAATGCCTGGATCACCAGTTGTGCGGAAACGCCGACACGGAAGCCGCCCGTGATGAGTTTATTGAATACGAATTTTTCGTCTTTTGACATGCTCGACCAGTATCTGCGGATGGTCTCCTTCTTCACAACATCTTCCGCTTCTGAGATCTCCCTGAGGGTGCGAAGGCAGTCGGAAAGATCTCCTTCCATGACCGTTCCGGATGTGGAATTGTCCAGCAGGGCAAGTGTCTCCGCCAGATCTCCAACCTGATGATAGCACTCTTCGAAAAGCCATTCGGGGATATTCGCCCATTCCGACAACCAACCGGCGAGCAGTTTTGTCTTCACCATCCTTCGTAGCCGTCTTCCTGTGAAGAGTCCGAGCGTCCATGACTTGTCATCTGGCGGTGCATTGTTGAAATACTCCATGAGCAGGCACACCTTCTCCTGCGTGCCATCGGTGGCCGACAGGTCGTTCAGCAGCGCTGTAAAGAGCTTAAAGCCATTGCTTTCTTTGCGCATGCCGACGGCATGATCAGCATGTTCGTTTGTCATCATGATGCCGGATTTTCCAAAACGGGTTCTGCGGTCATTGCCTCTTCTTCCTCGTTGCCGAACATGGTGCGTACTTCAGCCGCTTCTATGCCGGTTTCATTCAGGTATCTGCTGAAGGCTGACTGAAAACCATGCGTTGCGTATACCCTGCCGGCACCGGTGGCTTTGACCGCCTCAAGCAGCCCGTCCCAGTCTGCATGGTCACTCAGGACGAAACCCTTATCGGCACTGCCCCTGCGGCGATTCCCCCTGACCTGCATCCATCCGCTGCACACCGCCGTCCGGTAGGGACCGATCAGCTTCTGCACATGGGTGCCTTCCACGGGGGACGGTGAGATGAATATGCAGGTTTTTCGTTTGTCCGAAGGCGTTAGTGACGACATCCTTTCCGCTATCGGAAATCGATGCCCGGCTTCATCGAGGGCTTCTTGGATCCTGAGTACGGCCCCGTGTGCGAAGATCCTGCCTTCATAGTCCCTGAACGCATCCATCAGCCGTTGTGCCTTTCCAAGGCTGTAGGCCTGGAACACGGAACTGTACCCTTCTGCCGTGTTTTTGTCTATCCATTGCCGCATTTCGGCATAAATTTTTTCCTGCGGATCCCATCTGTACACGGGAAGCCCGAAGGTCGACTCGGTGACGAATGTGTGGCATCGTATGGGTTCAAACGCACCGCTGATCCCATCGTCATGAGTCTTGTAGTCTCCGCTGATCACCCAAACCTCCCCCTTATATTCAACCCTTACTTGTGCGGAACCGATGATATGTCCCGCCGCATGAAGGGATACCTTCACTCCATTTCGGATCACCGGCTGGTTCCAGCCTGCCGTCTGATAGTGTTGATCACCCAGTCGTACGCGCATGATCGGCAGGCTCTGTTCATGGCAGAGGTAGCTCCCGTGGCCGGTCCTGGCATGGTCGCTGTGCGCATGTGTGATGACCGCAGTCTCTACCGGTCGCCATGGATCGATATGGAATCCTCCGGGGATGCAAAAAAGACCGCTTTCGGTGAAGGAGATCATGGGGTGGGCCAGGGATTTTGTTTTTGTAGAAAGAAGGTACGATTAAATTTTTCTTGAAAAATCATGATCAGGGTGTTCTGTTGTTGTCGAAGTAGGGGAAATGCATGATCGGTTTCGGTCCCGATCCACAGCCATCCGTGAACCCGTCAGCTGCACCTCGCATGTCAAATGGTCTTCAAGTATTCTATCACGGCTCTCCTGTCAACATCTGTGAGCTTGTCGCCGAAAGTATGTCCCTGATTTCCGTAGCCGGGCAATGTCGTGTCGTACCTGTCGTTTTTGTCGGGTGATGGATGGGTGGTGTATGTCCATCCAAGCCGTTCATAGTCGTACTGTGGTTTTTTGAAATCCCGGCTCCAGTACCTGGGCCTTAAGCGACTGTCGAGCAGCGCCTCGATGGTGGGTATTGAACCATTGTGCAGGTAGGGTGCGGTTATCCATACCCCGTCGAGCGGGGGCGCTACATATCCGTTGAATGGAACGAGTTTTGCCGGGTGGTCTCCTTTTGAAAACCAGCTGGTGTTGAACCAGCTGATCATGTCGGAGTGCTGGTAGTTGCTGTTGTTGAGCATGGAATCAGTGCCGATCACCTGCTGAGGGATGAGGAGATTGGGATACTTCCATCCGTCTCCATAAGTGCCGTGGCATTTGGCACATGACCTCTCAAATACGATGCGGCCTTGATCGGCCAGCGTCTGCTTGACCGGTTTGGGATACCGGGGTGGCTGGAGGCTGTTGATATAGGCAAGGACATCGTTCATGTGGCTGTCGACCTTGTTCGCATGTACGGTGTCGTTCACTGTCAAGAGGATCGCCCCCATCAGGAAACGGCCGAAGTCGCCTCTGCCAAACCCGCTGTAAAACATGGCGTTCTTTTTCTTGAGCAGCCACCACGCCGGGACATCCGATGGGATGACCTGTTGGGGGAGCGTGGAAGAGGCCGTGTCGCTCCATTGCAGGGTGTTCTTGTCGCGATGGCTGATCAGCAATGCGGTGAGTCGATCGGCCGGGTTGACACCCCTTACTTCCGTGAAGATGCCACTGCCGATGGCTTTCCCTGTGCGGATGAATGACCTCGAAGCTTCTCCCTTTTTCCTATTGGCCCGCATGTAAGTTTCCAGCACTCCTGTGGCGAACTTCGAGTCGAAACCCCTGATAGGAGTGAAGTCCGCCAGTGAATTTCCTAAGCCGATGATGATGGAGTCTTCAAACGCCTGTGCGTGGCATTGAAGGCAGTTGGGAACGGCAATGGCCACACCATTGGGGGCCTTGACCATATTGAAGTCGTGGCGCATGGTAGCGTTCACACCTTCCCTGCGCAAGAAATTTCGCTTGTCGGTTCCGATACCCACGCGGTAGAAGCCTATCGGAAGTCCGCTGTTCACATAATCACCGGTGATGATGTATTGGTATCCGGAATCCGCATTCCCTCTGCGCTGCTGGCTGTGGGGGATGGGCACCGGATCACCCGGGCCTGGTCCGGTGAGTGAGTTGAAGCCGAGGCCCGTCACACAGATCGTCAATAGGACAAGCAGGTGATTTCTCATGGTGTGATAACAAAGGCAGTGGGTGTCTTGTTCTCTCAGTTCAGCAGACTTATCTGGCCTTTTTCCTGGCGGAGGATGTAAATCCTTTTGTTCTCGTGGTAATCGGGTATCGAATTCGAACTGCTCCAGAAAACAGGCCTGAAGTCGAAGTCCGTCATCGACCGAGTGGCGCTGTCATTGAGGTTTTTCAGCACGGCGGTGTCATATCTCAGGAGCAGGCTCACAAAGTGGTAGGTGGCCTGATATCCTTTGAAAGTCATGTCACTGGGCTTGCTGAAGGATTTTTTTCGGTATGCATCTTCTATCCGGGCGTTCCATGATGCCATGGCCGACCTGTAAAAGGTCGATGAGTATTCAATCCTAAGGGGTCTGTAATCTTTCTTTTTGAGTTCGGGGATCCCTTCCCAAGTGGGCATTCCCACAATGGTGACCGGATATGATCTGCCGACTTTAAGGCAGTTCGCTGCGAGCTTTTTAGCGAAACCTTCGTCAAGGCTGCCTGCGATGATCACGTTCTCCTGCGTGCTGTCGAGGTATTTATTCAGGTGCTGCTCGGTGAATTCCGCCGGTAGGGTCACTGTCTGGTATTGCAGTACATTTCCTTCAGGAGATTTATTGAATTCTTTGAAGATATCCTCAACGCGATTGTCTGCAATATCGCTGCGACGCACCCAGATGATGTTGTCGGTACCCCTGTTCACCAGTACGTGGTTATAGATGGATTGTATGTGTGAATTCAGTTTTGCATTGAGGATCAGTACATTTGGGTTGCCTTTGACCCCGCCATCGTTGGGGTACGTGGCACTGACAAAAGGGATGTCACGTTCCCTGGCTATCTGGGCCAGATGCAGGTATTCGTTTCCTGAAACCTGGCCTATAACGAGGTTCAGGGAATCCATGATGGGTTGTTTTGAGACCAATCCAATGCTTCCGTTTCTGCTGCGGATATCGAATACCTGAAGTTCCACATTTGCTTTCCCGTTTTCATTGAAAGCTTCCATGGCGAACTCGGCACCCTGGTAGAACTCGAGTCCCGGCAGGGATTGCTTTGGGAAGCCCTTGCCGAAACGGTATGTTCCTGTTTCGGAATACGCGGAATCGAGGTATAGGGGAACAAAAAGCCCCACTTTATAGGTTTTCACCTGCTGCGCCGATAGGTTGGCCGAAAACATCAGCAGGAGGGTCGTCAGGCCGCATAGCATTTTTTTCATGACAGTTGGATTTGTAAGGAATATCATCCCGACATCCTGTTTAGATTTCTCTCATAGATATCGATTGGTAAGACCATTATTCCCACTCGATGGTTGCAGGCGGTTTGCTGCTGATATCATAAACGACCCGGTTGATGCCCCGCACCTGATTGATGATCTCATTCGAGACATGTCCTAGGAAATCATAAGGCAGATGCGCCCAATCCGCCGTCATCCCGTCGACCGAAGTCACTGCCCGCAATGCCACGGTGAACTCGTATGTCCGCTCGTCACCCATCACTCCCACGCTTTTGACTGGCAGCAGGATGGATCCGGCCTGCCAGACCTTGTCATACAGGTTGAATGCATGCAAAGCGTTGATGTAGATATGGTCTGCTTCCTGCAGCAGCATGACTTTGTCTTCCGTCACTTCGCCGAGTATCCGGATGCCGAGGCCGGGTCCGGGGAACGGATGGCGGAACAGCATCTCCGCAGGTATGCCCAACTCCAGTCCCACTTTCCTGACTTCATCCTTAAAAAGATACCGGAGGGGTTCGATAAGTCCCATTTTCATTTTCTCTGGCAAGCCCCCGACGTTGTGGTGCGACTTGATCGTCACGGAAGGGCCGTGGACCGATACGCTTTCAATGACATCCGGGTAGATGGTGCCCTGCCCGAGCAGGCTGATGTCGGTCAATTCCTGCGCCTCCCTGTCGAACACTTCGATGAATGTAGCACCTATGGCCTTTCTTTTATCTTCCGGGTTGGTCTTCCCAGCCAGTTTTGTATAGAAATGTTCTTTGGCGTCGACGCCTTTTACATTTAGGGAAAGTTGTTTATAGGTATCCAGTACCTGTTGGTACTCCCCTTTTCGCAGCAGTCCATTATCAACAAATATGCCGAAGAGCCTGTCGCCGATCGCTTTCTGGATCAGTGTGGCCGCGACGG
>CAJBPC010000438.1 GCA_903957405.1 uncultured bacterium
ACGGATAGCTGCGGGAGTTCCAAAACCAAGATGATACATTTTACATGAAATGGCTTCGAGGCATGACATCGGATCACTCAGACTTTCTCCATGGCTCAATTGTCCAAAGTCCCACTTAGGAAGTGCAAGCAAACCACAAGCTTGAGATTCCCGGGTACGTTTGTTTTTGCAGGTAATATTGCTTTTACAATCAACACTTATGTACACCACTTTGCTTTACATCAGACAATTGCTGATCGATGCGAGCATCTCGATGGACTTCCATCAGGATGCCATGCACGACATCATTGCAGAACACCTGGGCGATTTCCGGCGGCTGGCTGCGAAAGATCCGCATGTCGAACATCGGATCGGACTGAGCATCTTCAGCACCGCACTCAAACCGATCTTCGGACCGCTGTCGCCGGACAGCATCCCTGACATCTCCACCGAAGACCTCCGAACCGGCGGCGACACCGCCCTCTTCGATGCCTGCTGGCAGCAGCTCGATGCACTGGAGACCCTGCTCCGGGATGCCGGAGCAACCGAGACGGCACAGGTTGACTTCTATCTGATCACTGACGGGGTCGACACCGCCTCCACCACCGTCCGCTTCGCCGACCTCCGCCAGCGCATGGAAGCTTTACAGTCCACCAGCCGCTGGAAGTTCCATTTTCATGAGGCCGACCTCGACACCATCGAACTCAATGCCCTACTCGGACTCCGCCGCCGGTTGTCGGAAACCACCGATCCCCAACAGTTGCGCGAACAATTGGTCGAATTCCTGACACCCGGTGACGCATCCGACAATCTTGAAAATACCGCTTCTGCAAAAATCTTAGGCTAAAATATCATTAACTTAGTATTAACTATCAAGTATTGATATTTTAAAATAAATCTCCTATTTTTGTCTTGTTGCGGGGGCGTCCTCCATGCCTGATCAAGAGGCAACCGCGCTTTACACTACGGCTGATGACGAGCCACATGCAGCTAACGCCCCCGCAACATCATAAACCAAGATGACATGAACAGATTCCAGCCCGTGACACTCGATGAAGTGATGGAAGCCTACCGGTTCCTGGTGGAGAAAGGACGTGCCAAAGTGCGCGTTCCTGCCGGATATCGCGGCATGGCGGGTATGGATGATCCCTCTGTCGTGTCCCTGCTGCCGGTCGGCCGCGACGGCATGACGACCGTGCAGGTCGAACGCAGTCCCGAAGCCAAGTTGCGCTTCTGTGCAGAAGTCGTACGCCTTTTCAATGAAGACGACCGGGTCAGCGGGCTTCCTAAGTTCCGACTCAAGCGATTCTCGATCCAGGAACGCAAGGAAAAACGCGGGGATCAGGAAAAGATCCGGCGCACGGTGCTGCTTTGTCTGCGCGACCAGGTGGCGATGCGCGTCCTCCTGAACCGCATCAAGCAGACCGACCTGGTAGAAGGGAACTGGAATGACATGTACGGACAGGTCGCGGCGATCCATGCCGACCTGCGCGGACGACATGCCATGCCGGTCATCATCAAGACCGACATCTCCGAGTTTCATCCCTCCGTGGATCGTTCCCTGCTGATCGAGCTGTTGAAGACCCGTACGGGTGATCGGTTTGATGAACGCACCCTCGCGTGCCTCGCGTATGCGATCGCCGGCCATCCTTCGGTGGAGGAAGTGCCGGGACTGCCGCTCGGGCTTTCGGTATCGGTCATCCTGGCGGAATTCTACGCACAGCAGATGGACCTTCCAGGCCTTATTCCCGGCGTCTCGGTATACAGATATGCGGATGACATCGTCCTGATAGCAGCACCAGGTACCGACCCGGCGATGATCCTTCAGCGACTCGACGATCGGTTTGCGGCTTTTCGACTGCGTCGCAATACGGCCAAGACGAAAGTGATATTGGACGGTGTATTCGATTACCTTGGTGTGGATTTCAATGGAACCACCGTGTCGATCCATGAAACGCGGGTGCGTCGGTGGTCGACATCCGTCTGGGCGGAGGTGGGAAAGGATATTGAATCCCACCGCGTCGTGGCCGCCTTGGTTCAGGATAAGCAGGCGCCCGACCGCCAGCTGCTGATCCGAAATGCCTTCAAGGAATACAAACGCGGCAGCCGCAGCAGCTATTGGAAATTCGTTCAGCGCGTACGTGCGCTGAATCCTCCAGATGCCATGGTGGAAGTCGCATAAATCAATAGTGTATGCTTTTATTATTACCAAATTTCGAAGATGCGGAGTTCTCCGATTTCGAGTTCCGACAAATTGGATTGAGGACCTTGTTGACTGATTTGGGAACCGGCCATGCCGCAAGAACCGACAAGACTCCGGTTTTTCGGGATCCTTACAGCCATCTGCATGACGAAGCGCCGGTCGCACTGCTGCGCATGGGGCATTTTCGGGAAGAAGATGATGCCATCGATTGGGATGCCGTATCCGCAGATCTGCAGCAGTCGATCGAATATCAGGAAAAGGAGGTGGTCGAAAGGAGGTTGATCCTGCAAGCGGATGATCTATTGCTCAGTCTGAGGGGACAGCCCCGGGTGATCCGGATCAGTGGATCGTCACTGGATGCCATGCCTGAAGCGCTCGCCCAGCGAGGGTTTCGGCTTGCCCCCAACAATAATTTCATCCTGATCAGGTCGCACCCGCAACTGGTGCAAGTGCCTTTTTTGCATCTGCTTTTACAGGTGCTGCTGGAACATGTTTTGGAGGCTTGGCATGCCGTGCTGGCTGAGCGGCCCATATCATCTTCCATCGGTACATACCTGCAACAGAAATATGAAGAACGAGCGGGTAGCTCCAAGTCACCGGGCTATCCGATCGGTACCCGTGAGCTCAAAGCCCTGGTGCTCAGTATTCCGACCGATCAAACCGCACAGATGAAACTGGTTGAGCATTATCGGCAGATCCGGGACGAGGAGTTGGTGATAAAAAAGCGCATGCGAAATTTTCACTCCAGACTCACCTATTTAACCAACCCAAACATAATGCCATGATAGAAATTCTAGATGCGCCGGATAGAATGATCAACGATCGGCAACGGCTTGAACAAGTCAGGGAAAAATATCTCCACCTGGCATGCCCGGCCCTCACCGGTAAGCCGGAAGGTCATGCTTTTCAAGCCTTGCAGGATGTCTTCGATATCCCCACTTTCGAAAGCTATTGCGCCCGCGTGAACCAAGCCGTGGACATCGGCAGCCTCTGGCCCCAGCGCTACGTGTCGCTGCTGCCGGTGCCGCCGTATCCGAAGACGCCCGACTGGTATGCGATCTTCACCGATATGTTCCGGGTGCATTACATGAAGGACCAATCCTACACCATTCTGGTATTGCTCGATGCCGGCGTATACCCCGATACGTTGTTCATTCGGAAGGAGTTGGTGCGTGCCGGTATGGATTACCCCGCCCCGCGCGACCGGAAAAAGCCTTTCACTTATTTCCACGCGGAAGACTGACAAGCGCAAAGCGAAAGACTGACAAGCGCAAAAGATTCCTCATCAAATCCCTGTGACACATATGAACACACACATCATCCACGGCTCAGACATTCCCGCGACACTGGTCTCCGACACTGCGAAACGCCTGGCATCGGAGCCCGGCATCCTCAAATTCACCTTCCACACCATGGATGACCGCCATTTGGAGCGGAAAGTTGAGATCCCACTGCAAGACCTGTTCGACGCAGGCCGTCGGTTCAGGGAAGCCAAACGAATCCCGAAGGAAGACTTCGTGATCACCCTCACGGAACCCGCCAATGCGCAGAATTACTACGCGTCGCTGAATCCTGCGGATACCCGAACGGGATTCGTGCATGCCGGCGAATGGAAAGAGTACATCGAGTGCGAACCGGAATTGCCGATAGCCTTCACGATCGTCAATCTGCTGGTGGCCTATCACACTTGCCCAACCTTCGAACAGATGAACCATTTCCTGCACCACAGGCCCATCGGCTGTGCGAACGATCTCTGCAACAACAAGCGCGAAGTGATCTTCAAGCTGAGGACCGGAGACATCTGTGCGCGGTGCGTAGAGGCCATGCAGCGCAGCGGCTGGTCGGATCTCGGGATCGATCATGCGATGCGGATCATGTCAACCCTATCGACCGACATGCGCTTCAATAGGTATTTTAAGCCCGTGATGGAGCCTAGTGGCATTCATGTCGATATGGACGAAGCGACGCTCATCCTTCCGGATTATGACTTGCTGAATATCCCCCTGCAGCCCTTAGACCTGGCCTTTTATGTATTTTACCTGAGATATACAGGTGAAGACGGACTTTATCAGATCGCTTTCGAGCAGGATTGGGCACATAAAGCGCTTTTTGAGATCTACCGGAAACTGCGTCCCTTGAGTGAGAACGACAGGGAATTGATGATAAGTGTCAGGACGTTTTCGAATCTTCAGGTCCGGGAACAATCCAGATCCCGGATCAAGCGGAATTTTATTTCCGTACTCGGGCCGCGGCTCGCAAAACCCTACCTCATCGAAGGTGCCCGCGGAAAACCCACCCGCACGGGCATCCCAATATCCAAAGTGAAGGTGGTGAATTTCGCATATTGGGCGAACCTCCCGGATAGACCCTGACCCCTGCCCTTAGGGGCGATGATCATTCATATTTATTTTCATTCGCTCATTGCAAATAGGTGGCAACACCCCATACGATCATTGCACTATGATGAATACACTGACCGATATTCACAGAATGTTCGCCGAGTCTTTTCCCGAGGCGTTCCTGCAGGCCTACGCCTGGCTGATCTCCAAACGACTGGAGGAGGGACATGTCTGTATCGGCATCCACGAACCGGAGGCTATGAAAGGGGAGATACCGTATCCCGTCTGTACCCCCGGAGAGCTGCTGTCCCTCAGCAGACTCGTAGGCAGGCCGGGCGATTGCAAGCCGTTCATCATCGACGGTGATCGGCTCTATCTGCACCGCAATCATCGGTATGAAACGCGGATCGTGGATCGCATTCGGGAGATGACCGCCATCGGCGAGGCGAAGGCGTCAGCACGCCGGGCCTTGCTCGAGGCGCAGGCCGAACTCATCCACTCACTTGCTGCCGATTACGCGCTGAAGGGGTTGAAAGAGGAGGAGTGTGTCGACTGGCAGCTGGTGGCTGCCCTCAACGCCCTGACGGATGATTTCAGCATCATCACCGGTGGACCGGGTACCGGCAAGACGACCACCCTGGCCAAGCTCCTGCGCATCCTGTACGCCTGCCAGCCCGGAGCACAGGTGGCCCTGGCCGCCCCGACCGGCAAGGCCGCCATGCGCATGCTCGAGTCGCTCAAACGCAGCGCATCCCAGTACCCCGACGAGGTTCGCCAGCGCATCGAAGCCCTGAAACCCTCGACCCTGCACCGTTTGCTCGGATGGCAGAAGGGTAGTGTGAATTTTAAATACAACGCCAGACGACCGCTGGAATACGACTTCGTCGTCATCGATGAGGCGTCGATGGTTGACTTGCCCATGTTCGCCAAACTGCTCGACGCCTGCGGCGAACGCACCCGCCTGGTGCTGCTGGGCGACAAGGACCAGCTGGCCTCTGTGGAGGCCGGTAGCTTGCTGGGCGACCTTTGTCTGGCATCGGACGAAGGCCTGCTGAACGGTTTTGAGCCTGCGATCGCCGACTGGTTCAACGGGTTCATTGCAGACCCTGCCAGGCGCATCAGCGCCGCACACCACCGGGCGAAATCCGGACCGCTATCCGGACGCATCGTGGAACTCCGCCTCAGCCACAGATTCCTCGCCCAGGGAGATATCGGTCGGATCAGCCGGGCCATCATCGCCGGGGATGTCGCCGCCGTCAACGCCATGGTGGATGCGGCGGACAGCCTGGAGGTGAGCTTCGACGCCGGTGGGGACGACGCGCAGCTGGAAGACTTCATCCTCGGTTACACGGATTACATTCGGGAGGGCGATCCCGGCAGGGCCATGGAGAAACTGAATCAACTTCGGGTACTCGTAGCCGTTAGAGAGGGTCCTCGCGGACTTTACGCCGTTAACCGCCGCATCGAACAGCTGTTGCAGGCGCGCGGCTTGTTGATGACCGGCACTGAATTCTACCATAACCGCCCCGTGATCGTCACCCGCAACAACTACGAGCTCGACCTCTTCAACGGAGATGTCGGCATCACCCGCAAGGTGGGCGATCGCTTTCGTGTCTGGTTCGAAGGACAGGACGGCCAAATGCGCGACGTGCCGGCCGCCTCGCTGAGCCATTGTGAAACGGTATTCGCGATGACCATCCACAAGAGCCAGGGGTCTGAATTCGATCGTGTGCTGGTGCTGTTGCCGGAGGGTACCGACACCATGATCCTCACCCGCGAACTCCTGTACACGGGTGTCACCCGGGCGAAAAAACAGGTGCTCCTGCAGGCGAGTACCGACACCCTGCTGCACACCACCGAACAGCGCGTGCGCCGCGTTTCGGGTGTGCAGCACCGACTGAACCACTAGAACACCTCATCAAACGTACGATCAATCCCCGCAACAGATACCATGCCCATACACTTGAACGTATCCAACGACATTTCCGTGCTGGCCGCCGGGCTCACTGCCAGGGTGGGCGGACAGCACCGCGATCCCTTCCAGTCGGAGTGGGTCGTCACCCAGACCGCCGGGATGAACGACTGGCTGAAGCAACGCTTCGCCGCCGACCTGGGCATCGCCGCCAACATCCGCTTCTGTTCGCCGGATGATGTCGTCTCGCAGGTCCGTTACTGGCTGCAGCCGGCCGGCAAACAGCCGCTGGACCGAGAGATCGTCCGCTGGGCGCTCTTCGGACTGCTGGGCAACCCTGATTTTCAGACGGCGCATCCCGAGAAGGCCGCGTATTTCAGCGACAGCGACATCCGCCGGATCTCCCTGGCCGATGAGATGGCCGATCTTTTCGACCAGTACCAGATCTATCGTTCCGATCTGCTGACCGAATGGCGCCAACGCCGGATGAACGGAGAAGCGCCGGCCGACTGGCAGGAATGGCTCTGGATCCGGCTACAGGGGCAGTTTGATGCAACGCATATCGACCGGGTCGAGGCCAAACGCACCCTGCGCGAAGCCTTACGGGATCCCGAAGCCAGAGCCCTCGTCAGCCGGCGCATGCCCACCCTGCAGGTCTTCGGCGTGGCCGTGATCACACCCTATCACCTGGAGATCCTATACGTGCTCTCCACGTTCATCGACGTGTATCTCTACCTCGTGAACCCGGCCCCCGGTGAGTACTGGCTGGACGATACGACGGAACGGCTCTTGTCCGCCAAACGACGCAGCGGTGCCAGGGCGCTGCCCCATGCCGCCAGCGCCAGCCTGGGCAATGAGCTGCTGATCAACCTCGGTCGCCTCATCAAGGAATCTTTCTCCCTCCTGTTTCGCGACGAAGACATCATCAACCTGTACGATCCCGAAGAGGCCGCCCCGCCCACCGGAGAACGGCTGCTGCATAAGATCCAGCGAGATATCCAGGGCAACCGCCACGGCGATGGGCGCGAAGTGATCCTGCCAGCGGATATCAACGACGGCTCGCTCGTGCTGAGCGGATCATTCACCCCGCTGCGGGAAGTGGAAGC
>CAJBPC010000439.1 GCA_903957405.1 uncultured bacterium
CCGACTACTTAAATTGCTCCCAAACACCCAAACATGATCAGACAGATTGAACCAAACCTGCTTCGTCAGGCATGCCCCGAGGAGACCGTCAGCCGGCTAATGGAACAAGCTGCAAGATTCACTCCCGCACTGATAGGACAAGAGCGGGCGTCGAAGGCGTTAACGCTCGGACTCGGCATCCGGGCCGAGGGTTTCAATGTTTTTCTTTCCGGCGAGCAGGGCACGGGGAAGCTCTATGCCGTAAAAATGTTCCTGGAGGATATCGTGAAGCGGGAACCGGTCCCATTGGATCTTTGCTATGTCAACAACTTCGAGGATGCCTACCAGCCCAAGAAGCTGAGCCTGCCGCCGGGGCGCGGCACCGCTTTCCGAAAGGACATGAAAAAGCTCGTACAGGAGGCGCTGCAATCGCTGCTGAAGGCTTTCGATAGTGAGGAGTACATAGATCGCCGACACCGCATCAGTGAGAAATTCGACCAGCAGCAGGCCGCACTGCAAAACGCACTCAGCGATAAGGCCACGAAGGAATCCTTCCTCATAAAACAGACGTCATGGGAGGTCTTCACCATCCCGCTGAAAATGGGGGAACCGATGACCGACAAGGAGTTCGATGACTTGTCGGAGCAGGAAAAAGAAGCCATGCGATTGAAGCAGCAGTCGTTCGCGGAAGAGATCAAGTCGGTGCTGTCACAGACCCGAAAAATCGAAAAAGAGGCCGGCAAGGAATTGTCCACACTGGAAAACGAGGTTGCAGGATTCGCCATCACGAATATCATCACGGAGATGGAAGAAAGGTATGTGGATCTGCAAGAGGTGATCGCGTACCTGCAGTTGGTGAAGACGGACATCATGGAAAACCTCGCGGAGTTCTTGATGTCGCAAAAGCCTCAGCCACTGGGCGCCCCTCAGGTGAGGAATGAATTCCTGAAAAGATACGAGGTGAACGTATTGGTCGACCATGCTAAGACGGATGGCGCACCGGTCATCATCGAAACGAATCCGACCTACAACAACCTGATCGGTCGGGTGGAGAAGGAATCCGTGATGGGCACTTTGGTCACGGACTTCACCATGATCCGCAAGGGTTCGCTCCACAGCGCCAACGGCGGCTATCTCGTGCTTCGTGCCGAAGAGCTGTTCCGCAACTACTTCTCATGGGAGGCGCTGAAGCGTGCCATCCGCAACAAAGAGGTGATGATCGAAGAGGCGGCGGACCAGCTCGGGTACCTCACGACCAAGACCCTCAAGCCGGAGCCTATGCCGTTGTCGGTGAAGGTGATTTTGGTCGGCACGCCGATGTACTACCACATGCTGTATGCGTATGATCCCGATTTCAGGGTATTGTTCAAGGTAAAGGCCGACTTTGACTCCGTGATGGACCGCACCGAGGAGCACACCGGCAATTACATCCATTTGATCAAAGGCATCGCGGAACGAGAGAAGCTCGACATGCCGGAGCATGCCGCCTTCGCCAGGATCATCGAATACGGGTCCAGGCTTGCGGATGACCGGGAGAAGCTGACCACGCGCTTCGACATCATTGCCGACCTGCTGCAGGAATCCGGTCACTATGCCCGTGCCGAAGGGACGAAGGCCATCCTGGAGAAGCATGTGCGCCAGGCCATCGAGCAGCGCACCTACCGCAGCAACATGATCCAGGAAAAAATCAACGAGATGGTGAGCCGCGGACAGATCCTGATCGACATCAAAGGCAGCCGCGAGGGGCAGGTGAACGGACTTTCCGTCATCAGCCTCGGGGACATTTCTTTCGGCCGGCCGACCCGCATCACCTGCACCGTCAACCCCGGGAAGACGGGTGTCATGGCCATCGAAAGAGAGGCGGAGCTGAGTGGACCCATCCACACCAAGGGCGTGTTGATCCTGAGCGGATACCTGGCCGAGAAATTCTTCCAGGACAAACCCGTCGCATTGTCCGCCAGGCTCGTCTTTGAACAAAGCTATTCGGAGGTCGAGGGCGACAGCGCCTCCAGTACGGAATTATATGCCCTGCTATCGAACCTCGCCAACCTGCCGGTGAAGCAGGGCATCGCCGTCACCGGATCCGTGAACCAGAAGGGGCAGGTGCAGGCCATCGGCGGGGTGAATGAAAAAATCGAGGGATACTTCGAACTCTGCAAGCGCATCGGCCTCGACGGCGAACAAGGCGTGATCATTCCCTCCTCCAACATGCAGAACCTGATGCTGAAGGAGGAAGTGGCAGAAGCCGTGAAAGCAGGCAAGTTCGCCATCTGGGCGGTCGACACGATAGATGACGGCATTGAGATCCTCACCGGCGTCAGGGCGGGCAACATCGCGGAAGAGGGCACCGTGCACTACCTCGTGGCCAAGACCCTGGACGATTACGCCAGCAAGATGGCAGAGGCCGGCGATGTCGAACCCGAACTCAAAGAACAGGATCAGGACCGCTGGGTGAGTGTTGTCGTATAACAAACGCGGATTCCCCGCGACAATGCTCAGGTATTCAGCCGGAGGAAGCCACCGTCGACGGGATAGTCCGTACCGGTGATGAACGCCGCCTCGTCGGAGCAAAGGAAGAGTGCCGCAGCGGCCATCTCATCCGGTCGGCCCATGCGGCCGATCGGTTGAGACTTCGACAGCTTTTCGAACATCTCCTCCTCCCTGCCGGGGTATGTCTTCGCCAGGAAGCCATCGACAAATGAAGTATGCACCCGCGCGGGTGAAATGCTGTTGCACCTGATATTGTCGTGGATGAAATCCTTCGCGACGGAGAATGTCATCGACAGGACGGCACCCTTGCTCATGGAATACGCGAAGCGGTCGCTCAGTCCGCAGGTGGCCGCGATCGAGCAGATGTTGAGGATGACCCCTCCCCCGCCCGCCTTCATCAGCGGGATGGCCGCATGCAGGCAGTTGTACACGCCCTTCACGTTGATGCGGTAGACCCTGTCGAAATCCTCTTCTTCGGTGTTGTCGGCACGGCCGATATGGGAGACGCCGGCGCTGTTGACGAGGATATCGACACGATCGATCGATGCGAATACCCTGTCGACGGCGGATTGTGATGACACGTCGCAGGCATGCGTGGCGATACCGTCGACGGCTTCCGAATTCAGATCGATGACATGCACCGTTGCGCCCTGAAGGGCGAAGAGACTGGCGATGGCCTTGCCGATGCCGCTGCCGCCACCGGTGATGACCGCGTGTTTACCGTTGAGTTCGAACATGAATGATGGTTATGGTTGATAAGCTGCAATGATGAATGAAAAAATCTGTCACGTCGTTGCCGTTTGAATGGCTTCGTCCGCAAGATACAGGATCGAGGTGTAATCCTTTTTCACCGCCTCCGACAATGCCATCTCGCAGGTGCGTGTGGAGGAATGATAACCGTCGTACGGAGTGCCCGCGACCGTGGCCGCCACTTCCAGGGTAGCCGATGCCGTTAGTTCGGGAAAGAGGAATCCCCTGTCACCGGCCATGCCGCAGCAACCCGACCCGGCCGGGACGACCACTTCCCTTGCAAAGCGCTGCGCGACGCGAAGCAGCTTCTCGCCGGTCTTCATCTTCTCGAGCGAACAGACGGGGTGCAGCACGATGCTCCGGTCGAGGCAAAGTGCATCTGCACCGAGCCGCGGCAGTACGATGTCGTGCAGCAGGTCCACACTGTCCATGATCCGCAGCGCGTCATACCGCTCCCTGTGCCCGGCATCCAGTGACGGGCGCATCTGCAGCATCGTGTACGCGCAGGAACTGACGTCCGTCACCACCGGCAGGCGGCCGCCGTCGGTCGCATCCCACAACTCGTCAACGAGCTTGTTCGCGGTGAACCGGCAGGCATCGGCGTATCCTTTCGATGAAAATATCTGGCTGCAGCAACTGCCGGCGATGCCCTTCGGGACGAACACCTCAAGACCGGCCTTTAGGCATACGCTGAGGAGTGTCTGCATCAGGTCCTTTTCCTTTCCGGGGTAGGTGCCCATGGCGCGGGTGATGCAGGCGGGGTAATAGACGATGCCCTGCGCGGAAGATCCCGATGCATCCCGGATATGCGGCTGCAGTGCGGACAGCGACGGAGCCGCGGGCATTGTAAGGGGCCATGCCGGCATGCCCGGGAACAGCTTGCGCATCGACACCGTGAGGCGCGACATCGCCCGCTTGCCGAAGATCCCGTTGACGAGGCTTCCCGCCTGCAGCGCCATGCGGACGAGCCCCATGGCCGACCCGAAATGCCCGGCGATGAACAGCGCGGCGCGGTTCGCCACTGCCGAATGCTCCTCCCGGCGGAGCCGCTTCACGAGCTCGCCCGTGTTGATGTCCACCGGACAGGCCGTGGCGCAGAGCCCGTCGACCGCGCAGGTCTCCAGGCCGTCGTAGCGGTATTCCTCCAGCAGACGCCGATGGTCCCGCATGTTCCCGTCCTGCTCGAGGTTCTTCAGGACGCGCCGCACGACGATCCTTCGTCTGGGCGTTGCCGTTATGTCGCGGCTCGGACACCGGTGCTCGCAGTAACCGCATTCGATGCAGCGATCGACCTCCTCCTCGACCACGGGCATGCGCTTGAGGTTCCGGAGATGCACTTCAGGGTCGTCGTTGACGATCACGCCCGGGTTCAGGAGTCCGCCGGGATCGACGACCCGCTTGATGCGGCGGATGATGGCGTATGCGTCACCGCCCCACTCCGTCTCCACGAAGGGTGCCATGTTCCGACCGGTGCCGTGCTCCGCCTTGAGCGTACCGCCGTAGCGGGTGACGACCATAGCCACCACCTCGCGCATAAAGCGGTCATAACGGTCAACCTCAGACGAAGTGTCGAAGTCCTGGGTTATGACGAAATGGATGTTCCCGTCCTTGGCATGGCCGAAGATGATCGCGTTGTCGTAAGC
>CAJBPC010000440.1 GCA_903957405.1 uncultured bacterium
ATATCATCCAGCGGGATGCCCAGTTCCTTGAGAAAAGGCCATGATTCCATGCTGATATATTCTCCGCAGACACGGTGGAATGGATAGTTTTCCTTCTCGTAAAGGGCCACCCGATATCCGGCTCGCGCCAGTTGGATGGACAATGAGAGGCCCGCCAGTCCACCGCCTATGACGGCCAGGTCAACATCTGCTTCTGCAAGGTTTTTTGATGTCATGATGGGCATGCGTTCACACAGTTTCAGGGATCTCTTTATTTCTCGCTATCAATAGCCAACGGAATGCCCATTCGTTCGTTATTCGGTGATCGAACCTGTTGTACTCTGCAGCCTCCTTTGCCATCTGCTCCAGTTCCTGGCGGCTGAATCCACGGAGGACACTCAGTGGAGCATCGTTCCTGACCAGATAGGATCGGGAGAATGCTTTTGTGAGTATGGAGATGGCGTGGTATGCGATCGGGTGTCGTTGAAGGTCGTTGATGAAGAATCCCAGACTGCTGTTTGCATGCATCCATGAAAGGATTTCTTTAACGCCCTCCTCGCTGAAATGGTGGCAGAAAAGGGAACAGAAGATGATATCCGGCTTCGGATTCAAAGTGATCTTTCGATAGTCAGAACATATCCATGTCACATCCTCCGGACTTTCGCTTTGTTGTGCGGCAAAGTCGATGCAGGCGGATTTGATATCTATGCCCGTCATGGAAAGCTTGATATTCCTTTTGTCAGCCCAACGCCTCAGTGCCTTCAGGTTGTCACCTCCACCGCATCCGATTTCACATACGCTTGCATGCGACCTGCTGCCGATGAGATTGCTGAAGCCTTTGATGGTGATGCGATGGCCACCAAGCCTTGTGTTGATGATGTCGAGCTCCTGCATGTTTCGTTCAATATCCACGAAGGGGATATCGTCGTTGTCGAGCAGTTCCGGTTCATATGATCTTTTTGAAAAGTCCATCAGATTCTGGTATTGACGGGCTTCTGAGATGCTACGAATGTTTCCATGGTGAGGCCCGGCCCGAATGCCAGTCCGAAAACTTCATGCTGCTTATTTTCATCGAACCCTTGCAGCATTTCTTTGAGTACGAAGAGGATGGTAGGTGAAGACATATTCCCATATCGGTCCAGTACCTGCCTGCTGATTTTTGTATCTGAAGGTTCGAGTTTGAGTTTTTTCTCGACGGCATCGATGATTTTTTTCCCGCCGGGGTGAATGCACCAGTGGGTGATGTCCTCCTTTTTTTTTCCGGAATGCTGCAATCCGCGTAGGACAAGGCTTTCGATATCTTCTCCAATAAGGCCGGGGATGTAACCACTGAGTGTCATAAGGAATCCTGTGGAGGAGATCTCCCAGGTCATGTCGTTCCTTCCTTTCGGAACCACCTCGCTGTAGAATCCGTCCAGGTGCAGGCCATTGCGGGGGTGTTCGTCATTGGCCATCACGATGGCGGCGGCGCCATCGGCGAAAAGCAAACCGGATGCAATGTTGTCCATGCTGGCATCGTGTTGGAAATGCAGGGTGCAGATCTCGGTACACACGATGAGCACGCGTGCGTTCTTTTCCGCCTTGCAGATCATATCACCCATCTTCATGGCGTGTATGGCGGCATAGCATCCCATGAAGTTGACGGAAGTCCTGTAGATGTTGCGTGGAAGTCCCATGATGTCCATGACCTCCAGGTCGAGGCCCGGTGCGCTCATGCCGGTGCAGCTGACTGTGATGAGGTGTGTGATCTGTTCGGGGAGGATTTCGTGTCCCAGGCATTGGCGGATGGCGTCAATGGATAAGGGAGCCGCGCATCTGCGATACCATTGCATCCTGGTCTCGATGGATGGGAAAGGCTCGAGAGCTTCATTCCTGGGATAGAATTCCCATTCAGACATGGGCAGGCCGTAGTCGGGTATCACAGAGTGACGATGGGCTATGCCGCTTTGGTGGTAGAGGAACCGTACTTTTCGTTTATCCGTATCCGGTAGTGCGTAGGCCTGTTGCATGAACTGCAGGATGTCATCCTGTCTGTGTCGGTATTGGGGTACCGCCGTGGCTATGGAGATTATTTTACTCAATTTGTCTTATGAAGGTCAGCATGATGAAAGCGATGCCAGTGGACAAAGCCGCAATGGTATTCATGTGCATGGTGTGCCTGAAGTTCGCCGCCTGCGGATCCCGCCAAACGGCGAAGGCCCAGCGGGTGAATACGACTGCCACGGGCAGCATCAGGGTCATGAACACTGCCATATGCAATGCCCTGTCGTCTCGAATATAGTGCCATCCGAGCAGACATGAGGCGATGGTATAAAGGCTCCCGCAAAAAATGAAAGTTCCTTTTGTTCCCAGCATCATGCTGATCGTTCTCACGCCATCTTTTTCATCCGCATTGTGCTGATAGATCTGTGTCAGCGGGTATGCCCCACCGACCAGCATGGCGGCGATGGTCATGGAAAGGTACGGGGTCTTCGAAGGCATATCGGCCTGGCATCCGTAAAACACCAGGGCAAAGGTCAATGCGCCTTGGCACAGGATGACTGTAAGATACGCCATCAGCGGGTATTTCTTTAGGCGGATGCCACGAAAACTATACGCCCTTGACAGTAGGATGTAAGTTGCAAGTCCGGCAGCGAACCAGGGACCTATCAGGAGGCCTAGCAGGGTTGCCGACATATCCATCAGATTCACTGCATGGTAGAGCTGAGGGGTGGGTTGCATGGGATTGAAAATGCCGCCTATCGGGCTTTCGTCCCTGTCCATGTAAGAGTTATAGCCATTGCTGGCGGGATATACGAGCAGGTGTAGGATGATGAAAATGCATGCAGACCGGAATGGGTCCGGATGGTCTGTTTCACTCAGTGCGAAGAAGAAAACCGGCGCCAGGAACAAAGAGAATTTGAATCGCAGCAGCTGAATGGTGGATGGGAGAATCATGCCTGTCATTCTGAATGGGGTTTAACTGCTGTTTTTTCTGCTTAAAAAATCCGGTCGGCCTGCATTTTCTTGCGCAGTTCCATGGCCATTTGTTGTGTGGCTATGTCCAGGTCACGGCCCAGTTTTGCACGTACATTCGATCGCCATTGTGTTCCGCGTTTGCCGGCGATGAAGAAATCCGCTTGAAAGTAAGCGA
>CAJBPC010000441.1 GCA_903957405.1 uncultured bacterium
GGGCATCGATCAGTTCCACGATCGTCATCGCCCCGAGCAAGAAGAACAAGATCGCGGCAATATCGCTCAAATGCTCCATTAACGCATGCGATACCATGTCATTGTCTCCGGATTGCAATGTGTACACAGTCCAACACAATACACCAGTCACCAATGCCGTGGCTGCTTTGTTGATCTTGATGCTGTGTTCCAAGGCAATGGCTAAAAAACCAATAACGAAAATCGTGACGATCAATGTTCCCATGAAAATAAATTGCTCATTGTACAAAAAACCAAATCAAGTCCGTGTCATGTGAAGTTCCTTTGCGGATCATCACACCGGGAGTAAAAACTTTCTCACGTGATCGTATGCCAATACAATGGCCCTTTCCACTTCCTCGGCCGATCCCTCGAAGTCCTTGTCCTCCACTTCTATGCACGCGTCACCCTTGTATCCAACCTCTTTCAGGGCATTGAAGAATGCCTGCCAGTCTATATCACCCCTGCCGGGGATCCTCGGCGAATGATACTCAAGGGGTGTTGCCATGATCCCGACACGATCCAGCCTGTCGCGGTGCAACTGCGCATCCTTGAGATGCACATGGTGAAAGCGATGGCCGTAGTCATGGACAGGCTTCACCGGATCCATCATCTGCCAGATCATATGCGACGGGTCGTAGTTGAGTCCAAAGTTTGGCGACGGTATGATCTCGAACATCCTGTCCCAGATCGCAGGCGTAGTGGCGAGATTCTTGCCCCCAGGCCATTCATCCATCGTGAAGTACATGGGGCAGTTCTCGATGCCGATGCGGATATTGTGCGCTTCCGCAAGTTTTACCACAGGTGGCCATATCCTCCGGAATCGTTCCATGTTCTCGTCCACGCTTTTTGATGGGTCCCTGCCGACAAATGTGTTGATAACGGGAACGCCTAACCGATCTGCCGCCCGGATGAGCTTGCAGATATGTTCCATGAAAAAAGCGGAACGAGACTCGTCGGGATCCATCGGATTCGGATAGTACCCCAGCCCTGAAATGCGCACACCATGAGTCCTTGTTGCAGCTTTTAGGGAATGCATCGCCCGCTCATCCAGTCCGTCAACGTCCACATGCGTAACACCGGCATATCGCCTTTCGGCCTTCCCCTTGGGCCAACACATGAGCTCGACACATTCGAAACCCTTTTTCGCTGCGAAAGCGATCACATCTTCCGCACTGCGCTCGGGCAGAATGGCGGAAACCAATCCGAGTGAAATCATTTGTTGAATATTAATGGCTTTCGATGGCTCATGGCCAGTTGAAGTCTATTTGCAGATCAATGCCCGGATGGATGCTTTCTTTCACAGGACAGGTCATGGCGATATGCTCCAGTTCATCCCGTTGCTCCTGTGTCGAAGTGAATCCCGGAGGATAATGGAATGTTAAATGTAGGGCACTGATGCGTCTGGGAGCAGCGGACATGACCTTCCTGACATCGACCCAAACACCTTGTAATTTCTCTTCCATCGCCCTTGCACGAATGGCCATCGTTGTGAGCATACAGCCCGCTAATGCAGTCCCGACGAGGTCTGTGGGAGAAAATCGCTCACCCTTGCCCTGGTTGTCTGTCGGGGCATCTGTCTCAATTATGGAGGCTGACTGGATGTGTTTACAGACAGTGCGCAGCCCCCCCTGATAAATTACGCTCGATGTCATTCCCATTTTTGCCTAAATTTACGCTCATAACAACAAAACCCACGCGTGAAACAAATCCTATTTTTCTTTTGCTGTGCGCTGCCATTCAACGGGCTGATGGCACAACAGTCCGGAAAAGCAGTTGACAAGCAGGGCCGTGAAGACAAGAAACTGGAGAAACGGCAACGCATCAACGAGATGCTGCGACACGAAGAAGAAGGTGAGCCCTCATATCAGAAGCATACCGTCTGGGGCTTCAAACTCAACCACGATGGCTATGGCGGCTCCTATGAGATCGGTAAAATGAAGTCTCCTTACAAAGCCACCCTGCTGCAGTTCGAGCTGAACGATAAGAAACACCAGAAAGAAGAGAAACAAAGCACCGGCAGCAGCCTCGGCAGTGGTTTTATCGTGCTAGGAAACCCCTTCGTGTACGGGAAAGTGAACCATTTCTACCAGCTGAAAGGTGCCATCGGACAGCAACTGATGATCGGCAATAAAGGCAATAAAAACGGTGTGGCAGTTTATGGCATCTACGCCGGAGGGGTTTCCCTTGGACTTTTACGACCATACTACATAGATGTTCAATCCCCACCCGGACAGACGCGAACCATCAAATACACGCCGGCAGATAGCGCAGCTTTTCTCGGTCAATACATCGTCGGTGGTACCGGAATAGCGAAAGGCTGGAGTGATCTGAAAATCGCACCGGGCATACACGCAAAAGCCGCATTGCGATTCGATTGGAACCGCTTCAACAATGCCGTGACAGCATTGGAGTTTGGTTTCAATTTTGAATATTACTTGTCCAAAGTGGATCAGATGGCCACCATTGAGGGAAAGAATCTTTTCGTCAACGGGTACATATCCCTTTTATTCGGAAGACGCAAGTAGTCCATCTCAAGAACAATTTTTCTATCCAAGCGTTTTCACACATATGGTTGAATTGACGTCATCTGCTCCCGCCCCCGAACAAAGGATGAAGAAGCCGGACTGGTTGAGGGTAAGACTGCCCATAGGAGAAGAATACAAGAAAGTTCGATCATTGGTCGACACCCACAAACTTCACACGATCTGTGAGAGCGGTAACTGTCCGAATATGGGCGAGTGCTGGGGCGCAGGCACGGCAACCTTCATGATCCTCGGAAATATCTGTACCCGGAGTTGCGGTTTCTGCTCCGTTGCTACGGGTAGGCCCCTGGAACCTGATTTCGACGAACCACAGCGTGTGGCGGAAGCCATCTACCTCATGAAGGTGAAACACGCCGTCATTACATCTGTAGATCGCGATGAACTGCGCGATGGTGGCAGCATCATCTGGGAGAACACGATACGCGCCGTGAAAGCCCTCAATCCGGCGACCACCCTTGAAACCCTGATCCCTGATTTCAAAGGCGAAAAAGAGAATATTCAACGCATCATCGATGCGGCACCAGAAGTGGTTTCGCATAATATCGAGACCGTGGAAAGATTGACGAAACAAGTCAGGATACAGGCCAAATACTGGAGGAGCATGGATGTGCTGCGCACATTGAAAAGCGGTGGGATGCGCACCAAATCCGGTATCATGCTGGGCTTGGGCGAAACTAAGGTGGAAGTGATCCAGACGCTCACGGATCTGCGGGACAGCGGCATTGATGTAGTCACCATCGGCCAATACCTGCAGCCAACAAAAAAACACCTGTCCGTACAACGTTTCGTGCATCCGGATGAGTTTGCTGAATACCGCGACATCGGATACCAAATAGGCATCGACTACGTCGAAAGCGGTCCGCTCGTCCGTTCATCCTACCATAGCGAAAAACATGTTTTTGCAGGCATCGGAAGGCTACAGTGGGCCCAGGAACAAATAACCCGGTCCTAATCCGACAGAGTCCTTCAATATCCCGTTTCCCATCATGAATAGCTCAAATTTTTTTTTAAAGAAATCCGTCGCGGCCATTTTCTTGCTTCCCCTGATGTCGATGGCACAGCCCATGTGGAAGAATGCAGATGCCGACTTCCCCGGACTTCCGCCTTCCATTCATGTCTATCGCACGGAAGGAACCCTGTCGGGCCGGCCTAACATAGCATGGTATGTGGAAGCTAGACTGGATGATCGCTCTCTGGAATTCGATACGGATACATCCAAAGGCAGGCGACTCACACCATCCGGTTTCCATGACCGGAACAGAAACCCTTCCGTCGTGGTCAATGGCACATTCTTCTCTTTCACGGAGAACCGTAACCTCAACGTGGTGATCAAGGATGGCAAATTGCTGTCTTACAATATCATGTCCATTCCTGGCAAGGGAAAAGACACCATGCTCCACCACAAAGTCACGAGAAGCGCCATCGGCATCGACAGGCATCGGAATGCGGATGTGGCATGGCTGTTTACAGATACATCACTCAGATATCCGGTTGCTTTTGAAAATTCTCCGGTGACCGCGAAAGATGCAGACCCGTCATTCTTGCAGCCCCGCAGGAAGAATGCACGCATAACAGGAATGGATAAACGCTGGAAGATGCAAACGGCCATCGGGGGAGGACCGGTCCTGGTTCATGACGGAAAGATCCGCATCACGAACAACGAAGAAAGAATGTTCACCGGAAAAGCAAAGGATGATCTTCATCCCAGAACCGCCATGGGATACACCCGTGACGGCAGACTGATCATTCTCGCGGTGGAAGGCCGCCGGAAGGGCATTGCTGAAGGTGCGAGCCTGACGGATCTGGCGGAAATATTCCTCGCACTTGGAGCAAAAGAAGCGTTGAATCTGGATGGAGGTGGCAGCAGTTGCCTGCTGGTGATGGGAAAAGAAACGATCAGGCCTTCCGACAAGGAAGGTCAACGCGCCATACCGGGAGTATTTTTGATCCGGTGACCCAACATCTGTAATTTGGCTCCGCCAACGCAATCTCACCGGCAATGTAAAAAGACCTTTCACCAGACAAGCCCTTTGGAGCATGGTTCTGATAAAAGGTCTCTATCCTAGCAAATATCCTTACCGTCTCATGCTTTCATCTCCCATACCAGGGCACTGGCCCCTAATATTGCAGCATCGGCTTCCCTCAGTTCGCTGAAGATCAGTTTGACCTTGTTCTTGAAGATAGGCAACAGATGCTTCTCCATGTGATCACGAGTTGGTTTCATGATCAAGTCACCTGCTTTGGACAATCCCCCAAAGAATATGATCGCCTCAGGGCTGCTGAACATGACGAAATTCGCCAATGCCAGTCCCAGGATCTTTCCTGTGAAATTATACACTTCCATTGCCAGCTTGTCACCCTTCATGGCACATTCAAACACGATCCTGGAGTCAATGTCTTCAATGGCATAGGAACGCATAAGGCTCGGAGTTTCCGGTTTATCTTCAAGAAACTCTATGGCAGTTCGGGTCACACCGGTAGCGGAAGCATAAGCTTCTAAACACCCGTGTTCACCGGTGCCTGGATGCAGCCTACCATCAGGTATGATGATGTTGTGGCCGAGTTCACCGGCGAATCCGTCATGCCCGTAGATTAGTTGACCATTGGCAACGATACCACTTCCGACGCCGGTCCCAAGGGTGATCATGATGAAATCCTTCATGCCTTTTGCTGCTCCGTAGGTCATTTCACCAACGGCTGCGGCGTTTGCATCATTTGTAAGGCGAGCGGGTAAGCCGAACTTTTTGCTGACGAGGGAAGCCAATGGGATGATGCCTTTCCATTTAAGGTTCGGAGCGTATTCTATGGTACCGTTGTAGATGTTCCCATTGGGCGCCCCGATGCCAATACCCCTTATGGCAGATATCCCCCCGCAGTCATTCACCGCAGGGATGATTGCTTCATAAAGATCGTTGATGAAGTCTTCGATCTTCTCGTGCTTGTTCGTGAGAATCGATCCGTGATAAGATATATCACCTCTGTGGTTCACCAATCCAAACTTGGTATTGGTCCCGCCCAGATCGATTCCTATTGCATATTGCTGTGAAATAGGGATTGCCATAAGTTACACAATTAATGTCCTCCTTCTATCTGCTTGTCAAAATCAATTCCCTGCTTCTGAAGCACGCTGCGCAACTTGATGGCTAGGAAAGCAAGTATCAGGAAGCAAACGGCAGCAATGAGATAGGATTTATGCAGTCCGATGCCACTGTCGCCGACAACGCCCTGCAGGGGTGGGATCACCGCCCCGCCAAGGATCATCATGATCAGCAAAGCAGATCCTTCGCTGGTGTATTTACCCAGACCGCCGATGCCGAGTGAGAATATGCAAGGCCACATGATCGAACAACATAAGCCGCCGGAGATGAACGCAAACACGGATACCAAACCCGTGGTGAAGGATCCCACCACCATGGCGATGGCTGCAAGGATTGACAACACTAAAAGGGTTTTGACGGGCTTCTCCTGCCCATAAAAAAACGCTGCCACGGCAACTGCGATGACGATAGCATAAGGGAGGAGGTTCTCAATCTCGTTACCATAGAGGTAATTGACCAGCAATACCACACCGAAGGCGATGAAGGGCACGATGATCAAAGCGATGGTCTTTGCTGTACCCCTGAGGTTGAACACGCTGATCGCGCCAGTCCACCTTCCGATCATCAAACTTCCCCAATAGAGCGAGATATACTGGGATATTTCGCTCTCGTCTAGTCCATTGTCATTGAAATATCCGGGTTGTTTGAGCAGTGCACCGAAATTATTGTCGATGGTGACTTCCACCCCGACATATACGAAAATGCCGATCATGCCGTAAATGAGCTGGGGGTATTTCATCGCACCCCATCCTTCCTCGGATTTGCGAGCCTCCGCATTGCCATAGAAAAGAATGCCACCGACTACAAGGCATGTCGCCAACAGCAGCAATAACTTGGATACATCTGTCAGCATGCCTATGATGATGATGGCAATCACGAGGCCAGTCATCAGCAGGAGAGAAGAAGATGCCTTGCGCGTGCTTTCAAAGGGCTCAAGGTTCTTGCCTTCGGGCAGCTTTGAGAAATGAAAGAACAAGGCCACGATCGCAAATACGGCAGCTACAATGAGGTATAGATTGTTGATGTTCTTCACGGTGACATCAGCCATATCGGAACCGACCGAACCAAATAGAAAGAAACTGACAATGATGGGTCCGAGCGTGGTGCCCAATGAATTCACGCCGCCACCCAGGTTAAGGCGGTGAGAGCCAGTCGCCGGGTCGCCAAGGGATATAGCGAAGGGCTGCGCACAGGTCTGCTGCAGCGAGAAGCCAAGCGCAACAATGAAAAAAGCTACCAAGATGGCATTGAAGTTTTCAGCATTGGCCGATGGAATGATGAGCAGCGCACCTATCACCGAAATGAAAAGTCCGTACACAATGCCTCGCTTGTAGCCTATTTTGTTGATGATGTCGTAACCCAGCACGTTGGATACCACGAAAATGATCAGGGAACCGATGAAATAAGCCCCGTAAAAGGCTGATCCGATCAGCTGTGACTGGAACTGCGTCAGAGAAAAATGTGTTTTACAAAACGGGATCAGAATGCTGTTCGAGGCTGCGATGAAGCCCCAAAAGAAAAAGACCATCACCAAGGTGCTAAGAGCACCGTAATTAGTGGGCACAACAGTTGTCTTGGTCGGTTGGTTCATAATGAAAACTCTTTATACATTCGTTTTAGCCCGATGAAAATAGTAAGAATTCCCAAGCATAAAAATATTTTTATGCAACCAGAGGCCCTAATCGTCAAACTTCGCTAAATTGACAGACTTATCAATGCTTGTTTGAATGGAGATTGTTCACGTGTCGGCGGAATGTTATCCGGTAGCCAAAGCAGGCGGATTGGGCGATGTAGTGGGCGCCTTGCCTCGTTACCAACGCGAAATCAGCCATGTGGTCAAGGTTGTCATGCCGATGTATCGGACTCGCTTCCTATATGAAAATAAATGGGAAGTGGTACACAAGGGAGGCTCTAGCCTGGGCTACTGGTGGTTCGAGTATACCGTCATCAAGGAAGCGACAAACTTGCTGGGATTCGACCTCTACCTGGTGGACATAGCGGGTCTTCTCGACCGTGAAAAAGTTTATGGTTATGATGACGATGCGGAACGGTTCATGGCTTTCCAGATTGCAGTCATAGATTGGATGGCGAAGTGGCAACATATTCCAGATATCGTTCATGTGCATGATCATCATACCGGTATGATCCCTTTCATGATGCAGCATTGCCCGTCCTATCAATCACTCTCAGGCATCCCCACGGTCCTTACCATCCACAATGCACAATATCAGGGCGCCATGTCATGGGATAAAAGCATCTATATACCGGGATGGGACAGCTGGAAGCGTGGACTGCTGGAATGGGAAGGGAATATCAACCCGCTGGCCTGTGCCATCAAGACCGCCTACAAGGTGACGACTGTCAGCCAAAACTACCTCCGCGAACTCCGAAGCATGAGCAATGGCCTCGAACCATTGTTCGAGTATGAAAAAGGAAAATGCTCCGGTATCCTGAATGGAATCGATACCGATGTCTGGAATCCTGCAACAGATCCCTACCTGCAACACCACATCAAACCATCAGACCCCGGGAAAGGTAAGGCCGCCAACAAGAGGTATCTCTGTGACACATTCGGACTTGACCCGGAAAAACCGCTGTTCGTGTTCATTGGCAGGCTGGTGGGGGAGAAGGCCGCCGACCTCCTGCCGCAAGTGATCGTAGATGGTTTTCAATTCATCGGCCGCCGCATGAACTTCCTGATACTTGGCAGCGGCGATCCTGAAGTGGAAGGGAAACTCGAGGTCATGAAGCCGCTCAGTGCAGGTGACTATGGTGTTTATATCGGATACAACGAGAGCCTGGCACACCGCATGTATGCCGGTGCCGATTTCCTGCTGATGCCTTCTCGTGTCGAACCCTGCGGACTCAATCAGATGTATGCCATGCGGTATGGCACCATTCCGATCGTCAGGAAAACCGGCGGCCTTCAGGATACGGTCGTCGATCTGGACGAACCGGGCGGTTACGGAATCACCCACCTCCATGCCAGTGTGGGGGATATCACGCACGGTATCTATCGAGCACTTCAGCTTTACGGGGATCCTGTAAGGATGAAAGCGGTGCGGAAAAAAATCATGAAACTCGACTTCAGCTGGCATGCCAGCGCAAAACATTATATCGACCTTTACCGAACGCTTACATAACTTTACCCAACACCATTCCTGTATGAAAAAAGATGTTATAGCCATTATATTGGGCGGAGGCGCGGGATCTAGGCTATATCCACTCACCGCAACCCGAAGCAAACCCGCAGTCCCTATCGCGGGAAAATATCGTTTGGTGGATATCCCCATATCCAACTGCCTGAATTCGAATATCGGACGCATTTACGTATTGACACAGTTCAACTCCGCATCGCTGAACAAACACATCAAGAATACCTATCACTTCAGCGCGTTCAGTGCCGCCTTTGTCGATATCATTGCCGCCGAGCAGACCCCCGATAACCCGACTTGGTTCCAAGGCACCGCAGACGCCGTCAGGCAGTCACTCCGACACGTGCAGCAACAAAGCTTCGATCATGTCCTTATCCTTTCGGGTGACCAGCTGTATCAAATGGACTTCCAGGACATGATTGACCGACACATCAAAGAAGGCGCCGACATCTCCATCGCCACCATACCTGTCGGTGACAGGGAAGCGACCGAATTCGGCATTATGAAGAAGAGCGATGGCGATATCATCACATCCTTCATCGAGAAGCCGGCAAAGGATGTTCTCCAGGATTGGGTCAGTGACACCGGTGAAGAAATGAAAGCCGTTGGCAGGAATTACCTCGCCAGCATGGGCATCTACATCTTCAGCCGCAGGATACTTTTCGACCTGCTGCAGGAGATCCATAAGGATGCGACAGACTTCGGAAAGGAAATCATACCCTATTCCATCGAGAAATATAAAGTCCTCAGCTATCAGTATGAAGGCTACTGGACGGACATCGGGAACATATATTCATTCTTTGAGGCCAACCTGGCACTCACTCAAGACATCCCTGCCTTCAACCTGTTCGATAACGACAATGCCGTCTACACCCGAGCACGCATGCTGCCCCCGGCAAAAATAAGTGGCACAACCCTCGAAAAGACCATCATCGCCGAAGGATGCATCATCAATGCCTCTAGGATTGAGAACAGCGTCATCGGCATCCGGACCCGCGTCGGTACGGGTACCACGATCGTCAGCAGCTATATCATGGGAACGGATTTTTATGAGACCATGGATGATATGAAAAGTGCAGTGGCGAAAGGTATTCCCAAACTCGGCATCGGAGAGCGCTGCTACATAAAAAACACGATCATCGATAAGAACTGCCGCATTGGCAATGACGTACGCATCAACGGCGGAACACATCTGGCCAATTCCGACCACTCACTATATACCGTGAAGGAAGGCATCGTGGTCGTCAAGAAAGGTGCCGTGCTGCCGGATGGATTCGTCATCTGACGACTTAATTGCACCCGCGCCAGAGTTTTTTCTTTGACCGTCTCTTAATGTGTCATATGTACATGAACCCTTAAACTTTCTTTCGCATGCCCCAAAGCACGGCGTCCTCCACACTATCGGTTAAGCCTACCCGAAAACCTGAACTTTCCTTCTGGAATATCTGGAATATGAGCGTAGGCTTTCTGGGCATTCAGTTCGCATTCGGACTGCAGAATGCCAATGTGAGCCGCATATTCCAAACCCTCGGTGCCAGCATTGAAAAGATCCCGATCCTGTGGATCGCAGCACCCCTCACAGGACTCATCGTTCAACCGATCATCGGGCATATGAGCGATAAGACCTGGCTCGGGAAATGGGGAAGGCGCAGACCCTTTTTTATGGCTGGAGCTTTACTGGCATCTCTGGCTCTTTTTGTATTCCCCAGTGTATCGGTGCTATGGATGGCAGCCATCATGCTTTGGATACTGGATGCATCCATCAACGTCGCGATGGAGCCGTTCCGGGCTTTTGTTGGCGATATGCTTCCGGATAAACAGCGGACTGCAGGCTTTGCCATGCAGAGTTTCTTTATCGGCATTGGTGCCGTGATATCGTCTGTCATGCCCTATCTGCTCACACAAATGGGCGTTTCCAACGAGGCTCCGGAAGGCGTCATCCCCGACTCGGTAAGGATCTCATTCATCATCGGTGCGCTCGTATTCCTCTCCACGGTGGCCTACACGGTCTTCACCACAAAGGAATATTCTCCCGAAGAAATGCGCAACTTCGAAGCAGCAGAAAAGGAGGCGGCCCCTCAGGCAGGGATGATTTCCTCATCCGCGAACAGTTTCTTGAAAAAAGGCAGGGATTGGCTCATCGCAGGTACGATCCTGACGGCTCTGCTGGCCTCTTATAACAATACTCACCCGGAAAACCCTCTGGAGAAAGAACTGTTCGTCCTAACCTTTGGCATCGGAGTCTATGGTCTCCTGCAATTGCTCGCAGGAAACTTCTGGCGAAAAGGCTCTCGCAATGGATTGGTGGAAGTGATCGATGACCTCCACAATATGCCATCCATGATGAAGAAACTGGCGGTCATACAGTTCTTTACCTGGTTTGCCCTTTTCTCCATGTGGATCTATTCAACCCCGGCATTGGCGCAGCACCTGGCAGGTACTTCTGACCCATCATCAAAGGCCTATAATGAGATCGGAAACTGGGTGGGTGTGCTGTTCGGTTTTTATAGCGGGTTCTCTGCACTGTTCGCATTTCTACTGCCATGGTTGGCGGCAAAAACATCCAGGCCGGTAACCCATCTGATCTGTCTCCTCGCCGGCGGTCTCGGACTTGTTTCGTTTTACTTTTTCAAAGATAGAAACATGCTCATCCTGAGCATGGCCGGCATCGGCCTCGCCTGGTGCAGCATCCTTTCCATGCCTTATTCCATGCTGACAAGGTCGCTCCCCGCACAGAAGATGGGCGTGTTCATGGGCATCTTCAATTTCTTCATCGTGATA
>CAJBPC010000442.1 GCA_903957405.1 uncultured bacterium
CCCCCCCCCCCCCCCCCCCCCCCCCCCCCCCCCCCCCCCCCCCCCCCCCCCCCCCATATCACGCCGAAGACGGCATACGCGATTTCGCGGAGTGACTGGAGTTCAGACGTGTGCTCTTCCGATCTGTCGGCCCGGATCTCGTAGAGTATTTCCGTGGAAGGGAGGACATCGAATTGATGGTCTTCACACAGGAAACGGCTCGGGACAAAATTTATGGCTACAGATCGACAGAGGCCGCATGTGCCAGGCTTCAAGTCAGATGCCTAAACCCGAACCGGCTGGATGACGTTTTTATCCAGACGGTCCGCGGCTTCGGGCCAGAACTCATCGTTTCGGCATATTATCCAAAGATATTTCCGGCAAAGCTGCTAGAAATTCCGAGGCTGGGTGCGGTGAATGTCCATCCGGGTAATTTGCCAAATTATCGGGGGCGATTCGCAATACCCTGGACTATCCTGAATGGTGAGCAGCAAGTCACCGTTTCCATGCATTACTTGGATGACAAGGTCGATGCCGGTGATGTCCTGGTAACAGCCAGTTTCCCAGTGCTGCCTGATGAAACGGGATTCCAGCTCTATCTGCGTGCGATGCACGAGGCTGGTAAGTTGCTGATGGCTAGTTTTGATGACCTGATCAGCGGCCGGTTAAAGGGCGTACCTCAGATAGGATATGGTTCATATTTCACCCATCTAGAGCCGCGATGTCATGTCATCTGGCAAAATGATGGAAGATCGATTGAAAGGCAGGTGCGTGTGCATGCCAAGCCGTACCTGCCGGCATTTTGCTACCTTCTCAATCATTGCTTCTATATCAACAGAGCAACATTCAGCCAGCCTTCGGGTGTTTCTGCACGGTCTGTTGGTGTCATCGTGCAAGTGGAGCAGGACGGGCGGTTTTCGGTTTCTTGTTCAAATGGGGTCATCCGTGTGGAGGACTTTGATGTATACCCGGCGATTGATGACTCGAGTTTAGGCGAATATATCCGAGTTGGCGCCCGGTTCGAATGAACCGGTCTCAAGAGCGACGCGCAAGGCGGTGGCTGGACTGCGTGGATTTTGTTAACCGGATTTGACGGGTGAATTTTTGATTTTGTATTTGGAGTGTATTGATGATTAGTAAACTTTCCGGTTTGATTGAGCGGGTATTCGGTGAGGATTTTACGGAAGTGGTTGAGATGGCGGATTTCCGGGAGACGGATATCTGGGATTCCCTGATGTACGTGAATCTTGTGGTCTCGCTTGAAAAGGCGTTCAAGATTGAACTAGAAAAGGATGAAATCCAAATGCTGACTTCAGTGGAAAATATTGAGGCTGTTTTGGCTAAGCGTGGCATCGATGCAAACAGTTGAACTGTCTAACGTGCTGATCACCGGGGCGGCGGGTGATATCGGTAACGGGCTGGTTTCCTGTTTCCTGGCCCGTGGCCATCGTGTTCTTGGACTGGATCTCGCTCCGCAGATGACCGGGCAGTTCCAGGGACGTGAGCTTTTCAACTACCAGACCTGCGACCTGACCGACCCGAAGGCGACAGCCGCAGCGATCCATTCATTTATCGCAACGCACGGGGCGATCCAGGTTGTCATTAACAATGTCGGGCTTATATATAACTGCCCCGTAGTTAGCTATGTCAACGGCAAACTCACTGGGCATAGCATGGACGATTGGGACCGAGTTCTGGCGGTGACGTTGACGACCGCATTCAGCGTCTCGACCCTATGTCTGTTGCCGATGCTGGAAAAGGGAGAGGGCGGTGTGATCATCAATATTAGTTCGATCAGCGCCGATGGCAACCCGGGACAAAGTGCCTATTCGGCGGCAAAAGGGGCCGTCAATAGCATGACCATCTCGCAGGCCAAGGAACTTGGCCCCTTTGGGATTAGGGTCGGCGCCATAGCCCCCGGGTTCATCGATACGCCATCCACCTTAAATGCCATGGGAATCGATGCATTGAAAAAGCTGAAGAGGAATATACCGTTGCGGAGACTGGGGCAGGTGTCCGAAGTGTGCCATGCCGCCGTCTTCATCGTGGAAAACCAATACTACACTGGATCGGTGCTGGAATTGAATGGGGGATTGACGATTTGACGCAGCAAGCAGCGGAAGGTGGCGTGGATACCCGGCAGCTGGATTATGTTCACAACTTGGCATCACGGTTTGCCAAGGTCGTGGATGAGTGTGCCGACCTTCCTGCTATTATTTTCGAAGCTGGGAACGTTGCTACCTATCGGCAACTAGACCAACATTCCAACCAGGTTGCCAGATTCCTCTTGGAGCGGGGACTGCGGCGCCGGGACCGGGTGTGCATCTCGCTTGAAAAAAGCCTGTTGGCCTATTCGGTGGTGCTTGCCTGCATCAAGACCGGCATCACCTACTATGCAGTTGATCCCACCAGCCCCCAAGACCGGCTGGATAGGATCCTGCAGAATTGCCCGCCAGGATTGGTGTTTGCAGAGTCTGGCGAGCCGTTCGGAAGTTACCATGAGAATACAGTCCTTTGCCCGTATGGGCAGTTAGATTTCTGCAGGGACCAGCCATCCCACAGGCTGGACTTCAACCTGGTCAAGCTAGCTGATCCCGCCTACATAATGTTCACATCCGGATCGACAGGCGATCCGAAAGGCGTGGTGATAACGCATGCCAATTTAAACAAATTCATTGACTGGGCGATCGGTGAATTTGCTTTTACTGAGACTGACAGACATACCCATATCAACCCGATCTATTTTGACAATTCGGTATTCGATATCTATTCGACGTTTTTCTCCGGCGGGGCACTTGTGCCGTTCCGGGTCGCCGAGGTTCGGGACCCGTTTCGGGTGGTCAGCCGTATCGAGGAACTGAGCTGTACAGTCTTTTTCTCGGTACCGTCCATGCTGATCTTCCTCCAGACTACCAGGGCGATAGAAGTCGGGTCCATGCCCAGCTTGCGAAAAATCATATTCGGCGGAGAGGGTTATCCGGTGGCCCGGCTCAGAGAGTTGCGGAGCGCGATCGGACCGGGCACGCAGTTGATCAATGTATACGGGCCGACGGAGTGCACGTGCATTTGTTCCTCCCATCTGATCGACGACGCTGATTTGTTGCTCTGTGAGGGATTCCCGCCCATCGGCGGCGTGAACACTTATTTTGACTACTACCTTCTTGACGGTGACGAAGCGGTTCCGCCGGGAACGGTTGGCGAGTTATGCTTGGGCGGGCCATGCGTCGGGCATGGGTATTTCAACAATAAAGAGCTTTCCGCGAAGGCTTTTGTGCAGAATCCGACGAATCCGGATTTCCGTGAAATCATCTACCGTACCGGCGACCTGATGAGGCTGGGGCCTGAAGATGGCATGCTTTGGTTTGTCGGTAGGAAAGATTTCCAAGTAAAACACCAAGGTTATCGTATTGAACTTGAAGAAATCCAGCACAGCATGAACCGGATTTCGGGTGTGGACGAATCGGCTGCCTTGCAAATTTTCGTTGAAGGGGCCAGCCGGTTGGTCGGGTTCGTTGCTTCATCGGCTGGCGTGAAGCCTGCCGATGTGAGGATTGCAGCGGCCGGCTTGTTGCCCAAATACATGGTGCCGCAGACAGTACTAGTGCTCAATCAGCTGCCCAAGAACGCCAACGGAAAGACGGACAGAAAAAAGCTTCTAGAAATCGTCGAGGCGGGCAAATCACCAGGAGACATCAATTGAGTAATATAGTCTTGTTTGGCGTTGGAGGCGGTGCTGACACGGCCTGCCGATATTTCACGAAGGACAGTGACCATCAGGTTGTTGCTTACACGTTGGATGCCGACCGGCGGGACCGCAGCGTTCACAATGGCTGTCCAGTCGTCGATTTCGAGACAGTACAGGACTCTTATCCGCCGGATGAATATAAGATGTTTATTCTTCTTTCCTTTGATGGAATGAATGAATTGCGTATTAAGAAGTATGAGCAGGCGCGTGCCAAGGGTTATTCATTCGTCAGTTATGTCGCGTCGAATATCTCCCGGCTCGAAGAATTGCAGGTCGGCCAGAATTGCTTCATCCTGGAAAACCAGACCCTGAACTTTGATGTAAAGATCGGCGACAACGTTGTCATGTGGTCTGGCAATCATGTGGGCGACCGGTCAACGATCGGCGATCACGTCTGGATCTCTTCGCAAGTCGCGATTGGCGGTGATGTTACGATTGGAACTAGCTGTTTTATCGGGATGCATGCGACGATTGGTCACGGCGTTAGCATTGGCGATATGAATTTCATAGGTGCCGGGTCGCTCATTACCAAAAACACTAAAAATGACGCTGTCTACGTGCAGCCAAGTACTAAGGCGTTGCAAATGGATAGCAAGGACTTTGCGAGAATCATATGATGAACGAACCGAAGAATGACGATGCAATCTATGTAATTGCCGAGGCTGGCTCGAATTTTGACGGGAAGCTGGAGCAAGCGAAGCAGCTGATCGAGGTTGCGGCGGAAGCCGGCGCCGATGCGGTCAAGTTCCAGCTATTCAACGCAGATGTGCTTTACCCTGATACCAGCCAGCCGGTACATGCCAAGGTTCGTGATTGCGAGCTGCCTCGGGAATGGTTGAACGAGCTGAACCAATACGCCGAGACGTGCCGCTTGGACTTCCTGGCGACCCCCTTTGATGCGGATGCCATAGACCAACTGGAGCGAGTTGGCGTCAAGGCATACAAATGGGGCTCATCCGAGACGGTCAACCACCGCCTGCTGCTCAAGGCGGCGAGAACCGGCAAGCCGGTCTATCTCTCCACTGGCATGTGCACAATGGCGGATATCGCCGAGGCGGTGGAAATACTGGAAGTCAACGGTTGCCCGTCGATAACTATCCTTCATTGTGTGGCGGTATATCCAACTGAATACCACGATGCTCATCTGAACGTCATGCAAACCTTGCAGCAGTCATTTGGCAAGTCGGTCGGGTTTTCTGACCATTCCCTCGGCATCGCACTGCCAATTGCCGCGGCAGCGCTGGGCGCCAAGGTAATAGAGAAACACTTTACTCTGGACCGGTCCATGCCCGGCCCGGATCACTCATATGCATTGGAGCCGGGTGAACTCAAGGAGGTGGTCCGGCACATTAGGAGCGTGGAGGCCGCGCTTGGGAGTTCAAACAAGACAATGCATGCCGATGAAAAGGCATGGGGAAGACGCGATGGCGTATATACGACACGGTCGCTTAAACAGGGCGAACGCCTGCTGCCGTCCGACCTGCTGATCAAGAGGCCGGCTACTTCCATACCCTCGAGGTACCAGATATCGATCGTTGGTGCAACCCTAAAGAATAACCTGAAGGCGGGTGCCCCAATCCATTGGGCTGATATTGAATAATCAATCTAGGTTTCTAGTGCCCGCGCAGGGTCGCATGGTTGGCGGCTGTATCCATGGGGTCCGAGGCGCTAGCGTAATACGTTGGCAAGTGCGGATTTTGATGCTCTGCGGTCGTCCAGCAACTGTATGCAGTTGATTCAAAGTGGCGCTTCCTGACATCGCGATCCTGCGTGCCGATGTATCCGAACGGATCGGGCATGGTCATATATCCCGGGCAACGGCTATGGGAAGGGTGCTGGCCCGCTTTGGCGTCCCCGTTGAAATCTACTGCCGTAATTTTGCGGTAAATGCTCAGGCATATTCCAGTCATCTGGCGAGAATGCCCGGGGACATCCAGGTCATATCCTCGGAGGAAGAGTACTGCCGGGCGATTACTGGTGGTTCCAGAAAGTGTATTTTCATTGATTTGTTGTCGGACCGGGTCTATGAACCCTTGATACCGTGCCTGAAACGCGCCGGTCAAGCAGGCAATATGCTGGTGTGTTTTGATGAATTTTTCCCGGGCCGGGTGACATTCGACCTGATCGTCAGGCCATTCCATGAGGTAATCGTTGAGTCAGAGAATATCCTAACAGGGCTCCAATACTATGTTTATCCCGATATTTTGAGCTCTGTAGCCACCCTGAAAAAGCCGTTTGCCGGTGCGCGGAACGTCCTGATTTCTATGGGCGGAAGCGATCCGCACGGTGTTTCCCTGCCGCTGGCGAAAATGCTTGCCGCCAAGTACCCAGGACTTAACTTCATGGTGGTTATTGGTCCTGGATTTTCTGCCGGGGCGCAATGCGCACTGGAAGCGCTGTCCGCGAATCACACCAACCTGCAGTGCACGGTCCGTCCGGAGACGCTTAACCAGTTGTACTTGGCGACCGACGTTGCAATTACGTCCGCCGGGCTGACCAAATTTGAGACCGCGCTGTTTGGGATTCCAAGTATCATATTGGCCAACAACGATCAGGAAGCGCAGCTTATCGGGGCATTTTGCAAATTCGGCACAGGAATCTATGCCGGTAAATCCGAGGCGATTGAACTTGAATCTTTTGCTGCCGGATTTGATGATTTCATAACCGACCATACCAGCCTCGTGCAGATGTCAAGCCGGGGCCGAGAGACCATGGACGTACTTGGGGGGGAGCGTGTAATTGAATACATCAGACAAAACACATCTTGAACTTGCCGAGCACTACCGGAGGTGTTTGCAATTACATGGCGACACTACGATCGGAATGGATTGGCCAGACCCAGAACAGAACCTGAAACGGTTTGCGACTATGACGGACATGTTCCGGTCCGAACTAAGCGACGTGGCACCACCCATAAGGTTGCTGGATTTTGCTTGCGGAACCTCCCATTTTTACGGGTACCTGCAGGAACAGGGCTGGTCGGAGCAGATCCTGTATACCGGGATCGACATCAATCCGTATGCCATCGAAATATCCAGGGCAAAATATCCGGACAATACATATGCCTGCATGGACATCCTCGAGGACGCCGCTGGCTTAGGCCATTATGACTATATAACAATCAATGGACTCTTCACGCAGAAGAAAAACATGACCGAAGGGCAAATGCGTCAATTCCTTCATGACATATTGACGGTTTTATTCCCATTATATTTAAAGGGCCTGGCATTCAATGCAATGTCAGGCCATGTTGATTACAGGAAGGACGACGCATTTCACCTGGACCTGAATTGGATAGCCGATCTGATGGTATCCAGATTCAGCAGAAATTTTGTATTCCGCCATGACTATGGTTTGTACGAGAACACCATTTTCCTGTATAAAAATAACTGAAAGAAGCTATGTCCTTTGAAGTCGTAAATAATGTTGGCGCTGGTGCCTGGGTTAAGCACGGGCTGATATTGCGGCCCGATCCAGAGCGTTACTGGATGAAGTCGCATGTCGCTGTGCCAACCGTTGAGCATATAAAAGGTGACTTGTACCGAATGTATTTCTGCTCTCGGGACGCGCAGAACAGGTCTCATATCGGGTATGCCGAATTTGATATAAGGGACCCGATGCGGATGTTGTATGTCACGCCTGAACCGGTTTTGGGGTTGGGCGAATTGGGTGCCTTTGACGACAATGGCGTCACCCCGACTTGGGTCATGGATGTCGGTGACAAAAAGTATTTATATTACGTTGGCTGGAATAAAGGCACCACCGTGAGGATGCACCTGTATGTTGGACTAGCCATTAGCGCGGACGGAGGTAAATCCTTCAGGCGTCAATCGAGG
>CAJBPC010000443.1 GCA_903957405.1 uncultured bacterium
CGGAAAAATGACCGCAACGATTACGGCAGCCATCGCGGTGCTCTGCGCATTGTCGGCCATCACCCGACCAATATGGGGACTCTCGAAACAAGCTGCAACCCCTGCTTGGTTGTTTCTGTGCAGTGCAATCACCCTGGCCGGACTCCTCATCATCTACTGGGTGAGCGACAGGGCCGGGAAAGCGGAATGGCTGAGCTTTGCCAGACCGGCAGGCAGGGATACGCTGCTGACATACCTCATGCCATTCTTCGTCTACGCGTTAACGGTAGCAAGCGGCCTGCACCTGCCCGAGTTCATGCTCACCGGCGGCGTCGGACTCCTGAAATCCATGTCCTTCGCGATGCTATGCGTGTGGCTCACAAGCATCCTGTCCGGCGCAGGGATAAAGCTCAAGCTGTGACGGATCTTTTTACGAGACATCGACATGTACGAATGTAATTCATCAACGAAACTCAAACATACCCATGCAACTTATAAGACCGATATTCATGCTGATGATCCTGGGATCTTCCATCTTCGTTCCAGACAGCATACATGCTAAAGCCATACCGGATACGATACCGGTGTATGGCACGAACGACTTCATCCCTGACGGCAAAGGAAGCCACCCCGCCTGGAATAAGGCCGCCTGGCATGATTTGCAAAAAATCGACACGACCGCTACCGACTACACCGCGAAATTCAGGATCCTCTATTCCGCGGAGGGCGTCTATGTGTTGATGCAAGGGACGGACAGGATCCTGACAAGTCCTTTTGATGAAGATTTCGAGGAACTTTATCTGGCGGATGTCTACGAAGTCTTCTTCCATCCCGATCCGTCCTTCCCCGTGTACTTCGAGTATGAGATCAGCGCAAAGGAAAAAGAGTTGGTGCTCATCATTCCTAACAAAGACGGGAGGCTGACGGGATGGCAGCCCTGGAGATATGAGGGGAATCGAAAAGTGGTGAAAAAGACTTCTATCATGCAATCCTCAAAAGGGATGACCGGATGGATCGCGGAAATGTTCTTCCCATACCGTTTGCTGTCGCCACTGCTTTCGCAGCCGCCAGTGGCGAGTACGGTCTGGAATGCCAACTTCTGCAGGCTGGACTACGACAGCGGTGGCATGATCAAATGGTCATGGTCACCCATACGGCGAAATTTCCATGAATACAGGGTGTTTCGTTCGATTCGGTTCGAATAGCCTGCTCACCAGGTGCGTTTCTGCAAGTATCGCTCCAGTTCAGGACGGGTGATGGGCGGCTCCTCCGGATGCTTTTTCACCCATTCTAGAAACGATGTTTTGATTTCTTCCGTCCACTGGTTGTCGATCTGTCCGGCATTGAACCTTTCCGTTTTGAGCATATCTTTTGAAAATCGATCCCGCACGGCGATGAACTCCGCCATTCCCACGACGTATTCCGCCATATGTGCAGGGATGAACAATACGCCTTCGCGTTCGGATATCACAAGGTCTCCGGGCATCACCACAGCCCCTCCGATGCGGATGGGGGTGTTGAGCCCCATGAGCAATACCCCATCTATGAATGAAGGGTGAAAATCCCGTACGAAAGCGTTGAACCCCGGGATCTTCGCCAAGCCTGAGAGGTCGCGCACCGACCCGTCGAAGATGACCCCGGTACCCGTTTTTGTAAATATGGATGTCCCTAGATTATCGCCGATGAGGGTGCCCTGTGCGATCTTCCCGAAGGCTTCGGCGACGTATACATCCCCTTTTTGCAGCACTTCTATCGGCCAGGCATTTGTATTTCCCTTCCGGCCTTCGATGCGTCCGCGCTCCTTGACCTGCTGATCCACATCGGGCCTGGACGGCAGATACCGGGCCGTCATGGCCCTGCCGACCACCGGCACATCGTCATGCACCATCTTCCAGTTGCCTTCAAACTGATGCTTGTATCCCTCGTTATCCAGCACTTGCCAGGCTTCTTCGATGCCGATCTTTTTTGCGCGCTCCACCAAAGCATCCGGCACTTTGGGCCTGCCGTCCTTGAATCGTTCGCCCTTCCAAGCTGCGGTGAGGAAGATCAATTCCTCCCGTGGGATGGTCTGCGCTACTGCGGCGGCGCTCACAAGAAATGACAGGAAGACGACGAATCTTTTTTTCATGTACGCGTTTGCGTTAGTTTGAATGATGACGTGACGATCAATGACCGGCATTGTCGGGATGACAGCGTGTTGGGCATGCTGCGGAAGGGTTCAATTCCGAATTGACTGCAGCGCCGACGGAGCATCATGTTTCAGTGCCGGCACTACCGCGGCGAGGCGGGTGCGGGCATGTCAGGCATCGAATGTCAGCCTGCGGAAGCCTGCTGAAGCACCTCCCGGATGCGTACTGCAACGACCTTATCCTCCCCTTCCTGCAGCGACCATGCCGTGATGCTCAGGTTATCCTTGCCGCCGACCACTTCGATGGATGGGCTGCCTTTCCGCAGTGCTTCCCTTAGTTGGTTGCCGTCGGCTTTGATGCGTGCCACGTCCCAGGTGAGGTTGAGGGTCGGAGTGACGTTGCCCAGGGTGGGATGGCTGACGGCCGTCGTGACGCCCGGCACCGAATCCGCTGCGGATTTTATGCGGTCGATCCTTTGCTGGAAAACCCGGTATTCCTTGTCGTGGTCGATCGCTATGAATTCTTCCAGGGCGATGTACATGCCGAGGATCTCTTCCTTGTTCACTTTCATGCCCCGGCCGATCGTTTCTCCGCGGGGTGGCATGGATAAGCGCGCCGCTTCGATGATATCCTTCTTCCCCATAAGAATGCCGGCACTCTGCGGACCGCGAAGCGCCTTTCCGCCCGATATGGCCACGAAGTCGAATCCCAGATCATTGAACCGCCAAAGGTTGGATACCGGAGGCACGTCGGCCGCGATGTCGATCGTGGTGGGTATTCCGTATTTTTTTCCGATCGCCACCCATTCCTCATGCAGGATCTTGCCGCGATCCGCGTTGATATGCAAAAAATGCATGGCAGCCGTCTGCGGGTTGATGGCTTTCTCCAGCTCTTCTCTGGTTTCGATCATGATGACCTTCACACCTGCATTCGTCAGCGCCTGGTTGTACCCGATGGCATGTCCTTTCTGGCAGATCACTTCCGTCTTCATACCCGTGCCCTCGAGTTTCGGCAGCTGCCTCACCCTTACAGGATCTTTGCCGGTGAGGATGCCCGCCATGCCCAGGGTCAGTGCGGCAAATGCTCCGCTGGTGACGACGGCCGCTTCGGCATGTGTGATTTTCGCGATCTTCTCGCCGACCTTGTCTTGCAGGTCATCGAGTATGCAGAACTTATCCGAAGCGTACTCGATGGCATCCATGGCGCCTGGCCGCATCAA
>CAJBPC010000444.1 GCA_903957405.1 uncultured bacterium
GGATCAGCCCATCAAGGAACGCATCATCGCCGGATGTTTTCTGTCTGCCACGCCACAGGATACCCTGATTCCGTTGGTCCGCCCCGAGTGGGTGAAATACCTGGATGTATCCGTGCCGGAGAGGGAACAGGCACTCACGGATGCTTTTCCTGAATTCAACTGCCTGTCGGTCTTCCCCGGGTCCGGCTCTTTCAGTGAGGGCATTGATGCGGAAGCGTTCATCCGTTCGCATTTCCAACAGCCCGATCTCTTCATAAGGGTTCGTCCGGGAAGGATGGATGAAGTGTCGGATAAGCTCGCTCAGGCGGGCATATCATTCAAGCGGATCGGCGAAAACACATGCTCCTTCCCCAATGGCACCGGCCTCGAGTGCCTGGGTGTGCCCGATGAACTTTACGTGGTGCAGGACCTTTCATCCCAGCGCACGCAGGGGTTCATGCCTCCTGCCGAAGCGATGCCCGGCCGGTCGGCCATCTGGGACGCCTGTGCCGGAAGTGGTGGGAAATCGATCCTCGCATCCGATCTGTATCCCGGTGCCATACTAACGGTGTCCGATAACCGGGAAAGCATCCTCCGGAATCTGGCGCAACGATTCAGTGCCGCAGGCGTCAAGGCGCATCGTTCATTCCGTTCCGACTTAACAGTCACGCCTACCCGGAAAAAGGAAGGGGGAAAGCCCGCTGCATCTTACGATCTGGTCATCGCCGACGTTCCCTGTTCGGGTTCCGGCACATGGGCAAGGGCGCCATGGGAGATGCTTTTCTTCGAGGAGGAGGCGATCGAAGGGTATGTTGCGCTTCAACGTCGGATACTTGACGGGGTCATGCCTGCGGTGAAGCCGGGCGGTTATCTGACGTACATCACCTGCTCCGCATATGCACGGGAGAATGAAGGCGCCGTGTCTCATATTTTGTCGAACGGCAAATTCACGATCCTTGAAAAATCCCTGATCCGCGGATATGCTGATCATGCGGATACCATGTTCGCTGCGCTGTTCATTTCAGCAGTCTGACGGTGCCTTTTCTTTCTCCGTCGCGGTAGCGGATGAAGTATGCGCCGCCCTGAAGGTTCCCCAAACCTTCGATGTCCATGAACAGGATCTCATCCGCCGCTGCCGTGCGGTTGATGGTGCGTATGATCCTTCCTGACATGTCGATCATTTCGAAGGTCGGTTTGCCTGCTTCGGCTGCCTTGTAGATGATGGTGAACCGGTCGGTGAAGGGAGACGGGAAGCATTTGATGTGTTTGTCCTCCAGGATTCTGTTCGCATTGCGCACCTGTCGGATATTGTAAAGGTATTCATAGGCTTTGCCCATGTTGGGGATGCCGTGCCCCATTCGGTTATCGGGTGTGGCGTGGAGGCTGGCACTGCGCTTGACGGCTTCCAAAACCTCCATGTTGCTGAATTCCGGGAATGCCTGCCACAGGCAAGCGATCAATCCGGCCATGTTGGGGTTTGAGTAGGATGTCCCGTTGCCTTGCGCGGCAGCACCATTGGGCAGAATCGTGAAAGTGCGAAGTCCGACGGAAGACACATCCGGTTTGATCCTGCCATCCGCTGTTGGTCCGAAGCTGGAGAATGATGCCAGTACTCCGTTCACATCCACGGCACCGATGCTGAAAACGCTGTCGCCATCGGCCGGTGCGCCAATGTATTTCCAGGAGGATGTCCCTGAATTGCCGGCGCTGTTGGTGACGATCATGCCTTTCCTGACAGCCATGTCAGCAGCCCTTGTGACCATGGTCGTGTTGCCGTCCATCTTTGCATAGCTGTGGCTGAGGGATGGGGCGTCGTAGGTCGTATACCCCAGGGAGGAACTGATCATGTCGGCAC
>CAJBPC010000445.1 GCA_903957405.1 uncultured bacterium
TCTTGCAGAAGAAGGATTTTATCTTCGATCGTATCTTTGCATATCATGCGATAGGCGAAAATGTTCTTTGTTTGTCCAATACGGTGAGTTCGATCTATTGCCTGTTGTTCCACTGCAGGGTTCCACCATGGATCTACAATGTAGACATAGTCGGCAGCTGTCAGGTTTAGGCCTACACCACCAGCTTTAAGGGATATTAAAAAGACTCTTATGGTATCGTTATCCTGGAAGTTTCGAATGGCTTTTTCCCGGTCCTGGGCGGATGTACTGCCATCGAAATATTCATAAGGGACACCCAATTCATCTAGTTTTTCACGGATCAGTGCGAGCATACCCAGGTATTGGGAGAATACAAGGGCTTTATGATCTCCGATATTTTCGGTTATTTCCCTTGTCAGCTCATCCAGTTTTATCGAGGCGTTGGGATATTTTTCTGGCTCATTCATGATGGCGGGAGAGTCGCATATCTGCCTGAGTTTCATTAATCCCTGAAGGATGGTCAGTTGTGATCTGTCGATGCCTTGTTCATTGATCACGCCCAGGATCTTGTTTCTGTAATCGTTCCTGAAGGCATCATAGATCTTGCGTTGTTCGTCTTCCATCTCGCAGAAAAGGATGGTTTCTGTTTTATCTGGAAGATCTTTTGCCACCTGTTCTTTGGTACGACGCAAGATAAACGGGTAGAGTAGTTTTCGTAGGTGGTCTTTTTGCACCTGTTCTCCGAACTTATCGATGGGGGTGGCGAATTCGTTGCGGAAGAATTCCACGCTGCCCAGCATGCCCGGGTTGAGAAAATTCATTTGTGCATAGATATCAAAAGTATTGTTTTGCAATGGGGTTCCACTCATGCACAATCTGCTTTTGGCTTGCAGCAGTGATGCTGCTTTTGTCACTTTGCTCTGTGGATTTTTGATGGCTTGGCTTTCGTCGAGTACGACATAGTCGAAGTTGATATCCACCAGCATTTTGATATCGCTTCGAAGTGTTCCGTAGGTGGTGATCAGTACGTCAAATTTATTGAGCACGGTTTTGTCTCTGCAGCGGTCACCGCCATGATGGATTTTATAGGTGAGTTTTGGCGTGAATTTTCGGATTTCGTTCTCCCAGTTGAACATGAGGGTGGTTGGGCAGACGACAAGAGCCTTGAGTGAATCATGCTTATCGCGGTATGCTTGCAGGAACGAAAGTGCTTGTACGGTCTTACCAAGGCCCATGTCATCTGCCAGAATCCCACCCCATCCGACATCGCTGAGATAATTAAGCCAATGGTATCCTGCAACCTGGTAGGGCCTGAGTATTTTTTCCAACTCTTTTGGTGGGTCGACCTCACTGATTCGATTGAATCCACGAAGTCTCTCATATTTTTCCTCAAGTCTGATCATCACTTCTGTTTCATCGCGACTATCGTATAGTTCATCAATGACGCTGAGGTGGTATTTTGACAGCCTTAACTTGTCTTGTTTTCCTTCTCCGACGCGGAATAGCAGGGAGTATTTTTTTAGCCATTCTTCGGGGAGAATGCCTAATGATCCGTCACCGAGTTGTACGAATTGTTGTTTGTTCGTCAGAGCCCGTTTGATTTCTGTGATTGTTACCTGTTGATCACCGAACAACACGTCCACCGTTGCATCAAACCAATCTACGCCGTTATTGATACGGATGCGTGTACTGGGTTTGGCCGTATTGAAACGGAAGTTTCGGAGTACATCGAAACCTGTCACTGGGATCTGCATTTCTTTCATGGCGTCCACGAAAAGGAAAAACCAGTTGTTTTTCAGAACATCTCCACCTTTCAGGTTAAGTGTAAAGGGTGATTCTTGACGGATGAAGTTGGAGTGCAATCCTTCCAACTTTCTGATGAAGCGCAGTTCCGCTTCTCTATTTCTGTGAATAATGGTGACATTTCCCTTGTCTGCCAGCACGATAGAATCTTTTTCAGCGTGGCGAACCTCATAACCTTTATAGGAGAAAATGGGTACAAAGACCAGATAATCACCTTTTTCTTGCAGCAGGAGGCGTATTTCAGGTTCGCCTTCTCGAACTTCCAGTATCAGGGATGGGTCGAATGCTGTTTTGTGTTTTCTGGTGAGTGGCAGGAGCGTTTTTTCCAAGAAGTCGGGCCAATCATCTGGGTCAATTGTCAGGGAGCCTTCTTGGATCAAAGTGCGGACGGATTCGTAATCTTCAGCCTTATCCCACAGGTATAAATGGTCGTCGTACAATACGAGCAGGCTGCTTCCCCATTCGTTTTCTTTGAGGTCGATGTCGAGTTCGTTCACTTCTGCCGTGCAGCTGATCTTATACCCATCACTTTCCCGGTCGACATGGATTGCTGGTGTCAATGCACAGGCATCTGGGGAGACTGGCAGAAGGTTTTTTGTTGTGAATGCTTTTCCGGAAGGAATCCTGAAGAACATCGTTCTGCCTTCGTGCTCTACAAAGAGCTTCTTGAGTTTTGGATAGATGTATTCAATGATGAGTGATTCTGTATCTGCCGGCAGGCCGTCGCCTTCATTTTGGATGATATTTTCCCAGATGCCAGCGAAGGGCGAGTTTCTGTTTACATATTTGCTGATTTCAGCGGTTTGCAGTTTCCTCAGTTGCTGCAATAGTGAGATGTCTTGTTCCAGCATGTCATCCGTGGAAATGAATTTCCCAAGATCGAGTTTTTCCACTTTTCCGATGTATCTATCACCATCTTCGCTGGTTTCGCCTGTGATGACTTCAATGGTGAATCCGGGAAATTGTTTTGTTTCTTCCAAAAAGACGACTGCCAGTCGATGCTGGCCTACGATTTTAACTGGGGGAGTTGGTGCTGCTGATTCCGGGTTGGTTTCTGTTTCAAATTGCCTGAATTTCGGTGGTTCGGCAGCGGGTAAGGCGATGCGTTTGACTTCAGGGTCCAATACACGCAGGAAGGGTTTTCCTTCTTTGTAGGTGAATTCAAACTTTTTCTCCCAGCCGGCATCGTTCATACTGTAGCCATAGGCTTCCAGGAGTTTGTTTTTTTCCTTATCCCAGTTTCGAATGGAATCGAAGTAATTAGCTCCATAAGCATTTAGAAGTTGGAGGAAAACTGCGGTTTTGTGGATGCAGAGAGGATGTTTTTGGTCGTTGCATTTGCAGGATGTGTCAAAATTCCGCTCTTCATTTTTTTGGATGACGATATTGAACTGTTGTTGTCCGACTTCCAGCGTTGCTTCCAGTCGTTCATCTTTAGCGAGGACGATGTTGGCTTTTTGGCTTCGCAGAAGATTTTCCGCATCTTCGAATGCTTCAGAGGACGTCAGCATGCGCAGTGTCTTCAGGTCGATCTGCTTCATTTTGACGACAGTATGTCGCTGGTCGTATATGAGGGTTTTGTCGCCCAGAATGTTTTTATCCAGCAGTTCCTGCAATTGGAAGAGCGCCGCAGCCTCGTGTCTGCAGATATCCCCGAGGTTGTATGGGCAGCTGCAGCGTACCATCATCGACTTGGGATCCCGGTATTTTTGTACATGGACCTTGTAGTAGGTGGCGTAATGATCGTCTTTCACTCGAAATGTCACGGAACCCATGAGTTCATCGTGTTCGAGGAATTCAACGTTGCTGATCGAGTGGATTTTTTTACCCCTGCGATTGACCTCATCGGTCCCATTGTTGTAAATAAATTTCAGGAGGTGTGACAGTGCCATGGTAGACGATAACGGTTACTTACAAGCGAAATTACGTTCAGCCCTATTCCGCATGCAGCTGAATCAAAGGGACAATCTGCAAAAGTAACTGAAAAAGGATGGCATCTAAATGGCCTTGAGCCATTTATTTATAATGTGACCTGAAAACAGGGATGGCCGTATAAATAATGTATCTTGGCGGATTTGCTATGACTCATCCAGCAAACGATCTATGTTGAGATGACCAGCCTGTCACCCTGAAATACCGGGAGCACATTGGCTTGATCCTCGGTCAGGCAATATCTGATATCTTTTTCCAGACCGAAGTTCATTAGCCTGTGATAATGCGTTGCATTGTTTTTTTGCATGAAACCGAACAAATCAGGGCTTGCCAAATGGTATAGGTTCTCTGCGAAATGGCTTGAGTCACAGTGGATGGTGAAGTGTTCCTTTATCCTGCTTATGACGGCACCTGCGAACAGAGTATCTTCCATATTGACGCGGTCTTTCCAGGCGGCACAACCAAGGATGACGGGCATATTTTTCTTCAGGATATGGTCACATACGGCGGAGAGGTTGCAGAATGCGCCCGTGACGATCTCCACAGCCCCGTTATCCAATGCCATGTGAAGAAGTTTGGTACCGTTGGTGGTTGTCAGGACGAGTATTTTATCCGCTATGAATGAGCGAGGATATTCGAATGGTGAATTTCCGTATGTGAGGCCTTCAGCGATGCGACCATCTCGTTCTCCTGCAGTGATGCCGTCCAGTTGTTGGCCGAGTTCAATGCATCGGGGTACGGTTGCGACAGGGATAACGCTTTGGGCGCCATTGTACAATGCGGTGGCTATTGTTGACGTGGCACGCAATACATCAATGATCACGACAAGGCTTTCTTGCGGTTCATAGAGGTTGAGTAATGCTGGTGACAGGCAGGTAAAAAGGGATGGTTTTTTAGAAGACATCGGTTAAAATTGAGTGGTCGGGCAATTTATATCATGCAACTTCATTGTTTGACAAAAGGGAGTTTGACGACTTTAGCTTTGAGAGACTTGTCTCTGACATCAATGAATATTTCACTATCGATATAGGCTTGTTCGATTTGCACATATCCCAAACCGATTCCTTTCGAAAGGGTCGGTGATTGTGTACCGGAGGTTACCCGTCCGATGAGATTTCCTTCGATATCTCGGATCAGATAATCGTGTCGGGGTATGCCCTTATCGATCATTTCGAAACCGACGAGTTTTTTTTCAGGCCCATTTGCTTTTTGTTTTTGCAAATATTCACTGGCCGTGAAAGGCTTTGTGAATTTGGTGATCCATCCCAGCCCGGCCTCCAGTGGTGTGCTGAAATCATCGATATCATTTCCGTAAAGACAGTATCCCATTTCCAATCGGAGGGTATCCCGGGCACCTAGTCCGATTGGTTTAAGTCCTTTTGGTCCACATTCATTGAAGATGGTATCCCAAATCTTGTCTGCTGCACCATCTTTATCCTCGAAATATATCTCCACGCCACCTGAGCCGGTATATCCGGTGGCACTTACCAGGACATTGTCGACACCTGCGAAGTTACCTTTTACGAAAGTGTAGTATTTCAGGTTCATGACATCCATGTCGGTGAGCGGTTGCAACATCTTCGTGGCATTCGGACCCTGGATGGCCAGAAGGCATGTTTTGGCGGAGATGTTGTGCATTTCAACATTGTTGGTGTTGTGTCTGCGAATCCATTCCCAGTCCTTATCGATGTTGGACGCGTTCACGACGAGCATGTAGACATTATTTTCTTCGATACAATAGACGATCAGGTCATCCACGATGCCTCCATTTTCATTTGTGAGGCAGCTGTACTGCGCTTTACCGTTTGTGATTTTGGATGCATCATTGGAAGTTACGCGCTGTATCAGGTCCAACGCGTTGTCTCCCTTCAGCACGAATTCCCCCATGTGGCTTACATCAAAAACGCCTGCATTATTGCGAACGGCATGGTGTTCATCATTGATGCCGGAGTATGATATCGGCATGTTATATCCGGCAAATTCAGCCATTTTGGCGCCGAGAGCGATGTGTTTAGCCGTGAAGGGGGTTTGTTTCATATGACTTATTGAGTGGATGCAAAGCTAACGCATTCGCCCCTAAGGCCAAAGTTGAGTACGTCCAAAACGAAAGAAGCCGGGCATTTTGCCCGGACTTCAATTGCTTGATATTGGATGAATTGGAATGTTTTCAAAACCCAAGTTTAAGGATATCCATGAGTGGAATGGCATAAGCCATGTGTGCAACACTTTCTTTCTTATCCAGTGGCTTCATGTTTTTGGCAGGTTTCCTATGTATCCTATTTGGTTGATTTGAGGCGCTGATGTTGATGTTCACCGTTGTATCATTTCCGTTCACCCTGATTTTTAGGGAGTCCTTGTTGAGATTGATATCCACACCATTTTTCTTTTTATCTTTTTCTTCAACTTCGGAATTCCAGTCCTTTTGTTTGTTATCCTGGCTTTCTATGCGCTCGAGACCCTCGCTTGTCATGGTATACCAAACATCATGGTTCCAGGAAAGCGCACTCATGTCATCATCCGAACCATGCCGGACGGTGATGCCGGTCCCATTTCCACGCACGCTGAACCAGTCGAACCAGTCGGTACTTTCGTTGATCTTGATTGATTTTCCGACCGGAACTTCAAGAATCAGAATGATTTTTTGGTTATGGTAGGTATCTGTTTTTGATATGCCGAAACCTTTTTGCAAAAATAGGATGCTGTCTTCCTGTTTCAGATCAAACCTGATTTTTGAGGCGCTTTCTTCTGCCTTCACCTGTGTTTCTCCGCTGGCGATCTTGTAGGTGGTGGCATGGTACAAAGAGTCTTTGCTTTTGACGATCCTGATCCGAAGGGTATTCAATAGCATGCTGTCTTCATTGGTTGAGACTGCCGGCATGTCGTCATCTCCGTTATCGAACCAGTCCAATTTGTAATATCTGCCAGGTGTTTCACCCATGTCAACCTCAAGCCGTCCGTTTGATGGTTGAGATAACTCGATTTTTTCTCGTATATCCGCATCTCTTTTGAATTGCCGACTTGTCAATCCGGAGAACACCGTAACACTGACCCATCCGAACACCCAAAGTGTGGAGAATATGTATCCCAGGTAGTTATTTCGTGACCGGAATCCGAAGATTCTCCGGATAAGCCATACGATGAGTGCTACTACCGGTACGCCGAGAAAGAGTATGAGCGTTCCCCAGGCGGTGGCATGCTGCCAGAAGCCATGCAGAAAGAAATCTTTCAATGGAATGGTGCTCAAGCTGACGATGATCAGTGCAACAAGTCCGACGAATAAGACGAATGTTATGATGCTTAGGATGAACAGGAAGAATACTTTGAAGAGTACACCGATCGCGTGTCCGATACCCCTTCCAGCTGACTTCACCAGCGGAGCGGCTTGTGAGTGGATCGCCTGTGCACTGTCCCTGACACTATCCCTTACTTCTCCGCCCCATTCTTCTGCTCTGGCTCCGAGTCTTTCACTGAGGATGTCTGATTTGCTTTTCACACCGTGCCGTTCTTCGTTAACACTTTGCCTGATGCTTTCCAGATCAACTTTTTCTCCTCGCATTTCTAACTTTTCGGAAGCCGTATGTGCCATGGGAACAACGATCCAAAGTATTATGTAAGCAAGGATGAACGTTCCGCTGAAGGAATCGAAAATGATTTCGAAGACGCTGTTGCTGAAGATATTGCCGATGATGCTTAAAATGAACGGCAGTGCAAATACGATCCTTGGGATCCATACGGCGATATTGAAATAGCTGGCAATGCCGGAGCATACGCCACCCATGGTCTTTTCGTCAGGATTTCTGAACAATCTACGGCGAACGTCCATGTCAAGGTTCTTTGCCGGGAGTACGATCCAGAGGATTATATACAGGAGTAAGGCGGAGCCGAAGCTCCCTAATGTAAAGATTGCGAAGATTATCCTAACGATTGATGGATCGATGCGCAGATATTGGGCGAAGCCAGCACATACGCCTCCCAGGATCTTATCGCTGTTGTTCCGGTAGAAAGATCCTTTGGGTTCAAACTGGCCTATGTTTTTGTTCTCTTTATTGTTGGTTTTTTCAGCGGAAGAACTGCCCATTCCGGATTCATCCCCGTCGAAATCTTCAGGTCTTCCAATTGAGGCCATGATCTCTTGCAGGTCTGCTTCTGTGATGCATCCGCCTTCTTTTTTCTTTAGCCTTTCTGAGAAGAGTTCTGCTATGCGATTTTCTATGTCGTTGATGATTTCATCCCTTCCTTCTTCTTCTGCAAAGTAGCGGCGGAGTCCATCCGTGTAATTCCTCAATTCTTCGAAAGCGGGTTCTTCGATAGGGACAACCCGGCCCTGGAAGTTTATATTGATAACCTTTTTCATTGTTGTGTTTTAAGCGTTGAGGTTGTTAATTTCCGGGTTTATGTCCGCTTCTTGCTGGGTGATCTGGTGTACGGCATTTGCAAGTTCATTCCAGGTCTCTTCAAGTTCTTTGTAGAAGTCATCCCCTTTTTCGGTGAGGATGAAATATTTACGGGGAGGGCCGGTGGTGCTTTCCACCCATCGGTAAGACAGCAGGTCTGCGTTCTTAAGTCGGGTGAGCAGAGGATACAAAGTACCTTCAAGGATTTTGAGATTGGCTTTTTTCATCTCCTCAATGATATCGCTGGGATAGGCTTCCGCACGCTTTATGATCGATAGGATGCAGAATTCCAAAACCCCTTTCCGCATCTGGCTTTGGGTGTTGTCGATATTCATGTTACGAGTTTTTTGATTCCTGGACTTATTCCACCGGGGGTGCAGTCGAGCGTTCTTTTTCCTGCGTGTTCAATGTGCGCAAGGTTTACGTGCGCCTCCGGATGATCCTGACACAAAACTATGATTTTATTTGGTACTATGCAAAGCAAAGTACATAATAATTAAAAGTACCTTTCATTGATTAGTATTTGATAATTTACGAATTCGTTGTCAGTAGCGGGTTTCGGCCATTTTATAGCGGAGAATTAGAGAGGGGGAATGTTGTAGGAGCGGTTTAAAACAGGGATGAGTGGTGGTGTTACATAATTTTTTGCCTAAGTGTCATTGTTTGAGCGAGTTTTTGGGGAAAGCTCAGTTACCGAGTGATGGGGAAGGTCGTGGGATAAGGAGTATATGTTTTTGTCGGCCGCTGATGTATCGAAATCCTTTTTCATCGAAGTAGCCATCTTCTTCCAGCATGATTCGGATGGTCTTTTTCCATTCGGGTATTTCAGTGGCGGCGTTTAATTCTATGGAGTATGCGGTTTTGGGAAACAGGGGATAGTCACCGCTGCCTTGTACGCCATCCTGTTGATCCCATAATCCAATGGTTGGTCCTGCAGCGTGACCGTGAAGGCCAAGGGGATGGGTATAGATGGTTGCCCGGATGCCTTGCTGTTTAGCTTTGGTCAAGGTATTGCGGAGGATCTGGTTGCCGGTTCTGCCGGTGCGGAATTCTCCTGTGAGCAGGTCTTGAAGCCTGTTTGCATTGTCCATCGCTGTTTTGATGCTTTCGGGGACATCTGATTCACCGGGGAGAAGTACATATGCGTGTTGTTGGATGTCGGTATTCAGCCGGAGATAAGTGATGCCAATATCGACATGTAGTAAGTCACCTGGTCGGATGATGTCATCCTTTGGGCGATTGGAGAAATTTCTGAGGTGTTCGAAATTTTGTGCATCATTGCGTTGTACGGATACTGAGGGATGAAACCAGGTAATCAGTCCAAGCTCGGAGATCTTTTGGCGGAACCACCAGACAACGTCATCGGTGGAGGTAATTCCCGGGGTGATGATTTTGCCTGAAAATCCTTCTTCGATGATAGCATGCGTCATATCGACCAACTGCTTATAGATCTGCATCTCCCGTTCAGTTCTGGTTTCCAGCCAACCGACGGCGAGTTTTTCAGCGGACACGACGCGATTTTTGAGATTTTCAGGCAGTGAATTCATGAACATCTCGTAGTGGGTATGATTCAATCCGTCTGCATGACCGAAGTCGGGGGATGTGTTGATGCCGATTTTTGAAGGATTTCGGTTTGTTATGATTTCAGAAAGTGCTTTCCATTGGTCTGGCTGGGTGACCGGATCCCATCCTTTTTTGATGAACTCTCCTACATCATATCGTGCGACAGCGATTTTCTCGCATAGGTTTTTCGAAGCATCCCGGTAGAACACCAGCATGGTTGTTCGTCTGGCGGATAACCATGTGGATGGAAGCATGGATTTCAACACGGGATCTTCGTCGTATTCCCTGGATATGAGCACCCACATATCGATGCCTGTTCTGTCCATCAATACGGGGAGAAGGTTTTCGAATCTTTCCGCCAGCAGTGCATCCGTGACTTTTGATTGTTCCCGAGGCGAAAGAACCTGCGCATGCAGTATGCTTTGAAGTGAAAGCAGGAAAAGGATCGGAATCAAACGCATGATCTATCTGATTTCTCCAAAATTAAAAGTAAATCCCCCTCGATGTAGAAACTCTTGCAAAGAACTTTTTTTGCTTCATCTTGTTTAACATCACATGAAAAAGGCATATCATCTTTCCCATTGCGGGACATGCAAGAAGATCATCGCAGCGCACAATTTTATTGAAAGCGGTTTTTTGCTGCAGGATATCAAAGCCGAGGGGATCAGTGCTGAGCAGTTGGATGAGATGAAAAGGTTGGCTGGCAGTTACGAAGCACTATTCAGCCGTCGAGCCATCAAGTACCGGACCCTTGGACTCAGTGAAATGAATCTGAATGAGCAAGACTACCGGTCATACATACTTGAAGATTATACTTTTCTCAAGCGTCCTGTGATCATTGATGGTGAGAGGATATTTGTGGGAAGTGAGAAGAGGACGACGGATGAGTTGAAATCCTTTCTTTGATTTTAGGCAAGATCAAAAAAAAGCCGCACAAATCATGTGCGGCTTTTTCATTTTCGCGCGATATTTATTATCTCAATACTTTATCGATCATTTGAATCATTCCGCCTTTGGTGGGGATTGATTGTGTGATTTTGGATCCACCGAGATTCAGTGCATTTCCCAATGCGTCTTTCATACCGCCACCTGCGATTTGTTCTGGGCTGAACTTGCCGGGAAGGACGTGTTTCTTCATGATGTTCGTGAGCATGCCCTTGTTTTCTGGCTTGAGCAGGTTTTCGATTGAACCTCCGCCAAGCTGAGAGAGTGCATTATTGCTTGGTGCAAGGAGTGTGAATGGTCCTTTGATACCAAGGCCTTTCAAGCCACCCACGCCCTTGAGGAGTGTGCTGACGCCTGAGAGTTGTGCATTACCACCGAGTGCACCAAGCAATGATGCAGCGGGGCTAGAGCAACTGAGATGCAGTGTTGTCATAAATGCTATCACGAGGCCGAGGCGAATGAATCTGAGTTTCATGTGAAATGATTTTTATGCCTGCAAGGTATAGATTATCGCAAATGCGTTTGGCCCGTGCGAAGTACATAATGATGTCAAGCGACGACAACAGATTAACATAAAAGATAATCTCAATCTATGATTCTCAACTTTGCATAATTGAGCATGATTTTTTTCTCTCCATTAATGTCGAATTTGATCGTGGCGATGGGGTTATGCGTGGCACCTTCCATTTTGAGTACTTCCCCGTATCCGAATTTTTGGTGTTCCACTTTTTGGCCGGCTTTCAGTTCGCTGGTATCGCTTGGTTTAAAATCGGCAGAAGGGTTGTGTTCGACAGGTTTTGGTGGAGCCGGTTTGGATGGCAGATAAGATGGTTTACCTGGTGTACTGTTTGAGGATTGTCTTTGATTGCCAGGTCCTGGTTGTCGTTTTTCCGTTTGACTGTCGGTGTTGCCCCAGCTGCGCA
>CAJBPC010000446.1 GCA_903957405.1 uncultured bacterium
GCAGGAGTTCCTTGTAGTAATATCCCTTGAACTCAGGATCCTGGTCTGCTGCCACCTCGTCGAAGATCAGGATGTCCTTGTCTTCGAGCAGACTTACAACAAGCGCAAGACGTTTTCTCTGTCCCGAGGAAAGATCCACAGTAGACAGGACTCCTTTCACATATTCGGTTTTATGCTCTATGTTCATGGCGACAAGGAGTTCTTTTACTTTTTCCTCCTGTGCCTCCTCCAATCCGAATAATTTCTGAGTCAAATGGAAGTCTGTGAAAACAACCGAGAACAACTCCCTGTATCCAGCGTAATTGTATCGGTTGACTGCTTCTTCATCCACCAGGATCTTAGTATTCTTGCCAGGGTAATACAAGCCTGTGATGACCTTTAAAAGTGTTGATTTCCCACTTCCGTTCCCTCCTTCTATAAAGAGTATTTCCCCCTTGTTGATGACCATTTCATCTATGGGCCCAAGTGAGAAAACAACATCGCTCTTGTTAAGGTGGTCAAACGAAATATCTGTGAGCTTCAACCTGTGTGCGAACGGGATCGGCTCCTCGATCTGTCCAATGGATGTTTCCGTCTCGATCTTTTCTAGGGCTTCCTGTGATATTTCCTTACTGAGCTGATTCTCCAGGTTGTAAATATTTTGGATCGCAATATTGACCCGCGTCAGCAGGGGCACAACAACAAGAACAGCAGTTACAGGACCTACTATAAACAGGACAGCTGTCACGATCCTCATAACCTCTCCTTCCCCCGGCTCCGTTAATACCGGCAACAGGAATATGATGGCCCCCAGCAGGATGTAAAAGAAGGTCTGGGAAAATAAAAAATTGATCGACTCACTTTTAGCTGCAGTTATTTTCAATTCCTTTACCTCATTGGAAACACGTTGCATGAACTGCATTACCGCTGAACTCCTGCGGGAGTTCACCTTGTTTTCTTTGAAGCCGTTCACAACATGGTCGATTATAGAAAAAAACTCCCTTTCTTTCTGGGAGGTGTTTTTAAGCGTGGTCAGGACCTTTCTCCTGCTGATCTCATAGACAAGTGCCGCAATAAGGATGCCGACGACCGTTATCATGAATCCCAGGGTCGACAGATAAAGTATGTAGAACAAGGCAAAAACGAGCATGACTCCAGATTGCAGGGCATTCATGATCACAGGTGCCGAGGTTGAAATTTGCATGCAATCCTGGGTAATGCTGTTGAAAATGGATGACGCACCCATTTTCTCCAGGGTTTGCAGGTCTGAATGTCTTACTTTGTCAGCGATCCGGGTCCTCACCCTGCGGATCGCCGACTCAATGACGCGGGCCACATCGCTGAATATTTTTCTCTTTGAAAGGACGAATATTGTGACAGCAAGCAGAAACATGACGAAGAAATGAGCGTCTACTTCTCCTCTTTTACTGCTTGCTTCAGCGGTAGTCACGATGACGACAAGTATCACTCCGTTTGCCAGCCCGGATACGGAAGCAAGGATCACGGAAGACCTTATTTTGAGGTCTGATTCTTTTCGGATGAATTCAAGTAAGTTCAAGACTGGGCGTTTAGATTGTATGTTGTGTTTTGGCAATGCCTATGATATGACCGCTTCGCAAGAACTTTTCAACGGTGCATCTCTTCAAGCGGCTGTCGATCATGGCTTCATCGTAGAATGGTCGCATATGATATGACATTTATAAATTGATGAAAGCCTGATCGAAGAGGCCTGTTGAGTGTAGTATCAGTCCCACCCGAAGTACATATGAGGGACCTGCATGAGCGGGGCCCCAGAGCGGTTTGCGGGTCAAAGAGATTACCGGGATGATGACAGGTCGATTCATAGTTGGAAAATCAGGGTGCATGTGATGCCGGTGGTACCGACCTTCTGCGTGAGTTTGACATTGAACTCTGTCCAATCGTATCCGAAGTCGCCGTAGCGGGTGAAGACAAGATCGCACCCGACAGCTATGCGTCGGCTGAGACTGTAAGCCGCCCCGATTCCCATCCTCGCTGCCGGCCTTGTGCCTTGGGTGGAGAAGGTAGAACCGGGTATGGAGGGCGTGAACACCTGCGACAGGCTGACGCTGGCGATGGCCATGCCGGTCCTGGCATATGCCAGCAGTTTTTCGGATGGCCTGAAGCCGATCAATCCGTCAATCGTAAGGGCGTCGCGTACGGACAGATGATTGACGAAGACGTCGCCCGTGTAGAGAACGCCGTAACGGCGGATGGTGCCGGTGTTCTTCGGGAAGCCCATTCCGACCTCGGCACCCAGGTACAAGCCCTTTTTGGTGGTGTGGCCGTAACCGGCCGACACGCCGCCCAGCAGGGCCGTCCCGGCCTTGGAGGTGTCGATGCTCATCCGGTTGACGGTGTTCTCCACCACCAGCTCGAACCTGCTGAATGCCGCGGAGGCGCTGGCTCCCGCGAAAAAACCCTCCTTCGGCTGTTGCGCAAAGCCGGTTACGGACATGAGCAGCGACATGGCCACTCCGGAGAGTCCAAGGCCCCAACCCGCCATTGGACCGTCAGTACGGGATGACCTATTGAAAGAACTGTTCATAGCGGCTTTTTATGGGTTTCTGTCACGGAAAAGAGAAGGGTCAGTAGGGATATCAGACAAGCACCGGCCAACCAATACCCCGGGGCTGACGGATTTTGAAGGTAGGCCGTCAGCCAGGTGATCACCATCGGGGTGAGTCCGCCGAACACGCCCACGGAGAGGTTGTAGGAGAATGCGAGTCCCGTACACCGGATATCTCGGGGCATGAGTTCGACATTGGTGGCCGCTATGGCTCCTGAGACGATGCCAACCGGGAGTGCGAGGGCCAACTGACAGAGGATGGTCACCCATCTGATCCCTTGCCCGATCATGTGGAACAGCGGGATCGCGGTCAGCGTCAGCATGATGAAGCCGACCGACAGGACTTTTTTTCGTCCATACCTGTCGGACAACCACGCAGAGAATGGCATCACCACCAGGATAAAAGCCATGGCGATGGAGTTGTTGCGCAGGGCTTTCTGATCCGAGAAATGGGCGACCTGCTCCAGAAAACTGACCGAATAGACGAAAATCGTGTAGAACGCGACGCTGAAACCGATGTTGAGGAAGGCCACACGCAACACATCCCACCGGTACCTGGTGAAGATGTCCACTTGCGGGGCCTTCGAAAGACTCACGGGTTGTTCGGCATGGACACCGCGGCGCAGCAGCAGACCGAAGAAGGCGACCCCTCCACCCATGAAGAAAGCCAGACGCCAACCCCAGGTGGCCAGCTGTTCCGGTGTCAGCAGGGAGGCCACCAGGAAGCCGACTCCCGAACCCAGCAGTGTCCCGGCGGTTGCACCCCA
>CAJBPC010000447.1 GCA_903957405.1 uncultured bacterium
AGGCCGGGTGATGTTTTTTGGGATATGTTCCGGCTTGGGAATCAAAATCGTACTGCTGGAAACATGGAGTCCATTCTAGTATGGCAGATGGAATTCGGTGTCGTCGGGGGTGAAGTAGCCTATACTTTTGAGAGAGAGTGGGGGCCATTCATCGAGCCTCTGCTGGATTCAGACAACAAAAAGGCCATCATGCCTGCAGATTCGCTGGGAAGGCCTGGAGGATTTTTCTGTCCCGGACCGTATTTGGAATTCGATATTTGGCAATCCGATTTCAATAATGACATTCGGAATTCGCCATTCAACATGCAAAGGGTTTTCTGGAACAACAATCCGTCATCTAGGGAATTCGGCCAGCCGATCAAACCAAGGCCTGAATGGTTGAATAGAAACTATCATGTGTGGATCAAGAAGGCTTCAAGTCCTACAGGCCATCCGCAGGGTTATGATGTAGGGGGAAGGCTCTACACGGACATTTATGCGATGCGCCTAGCTGAGACCATTCTTCTCAGGGCAGAGGCATATTTAGGGAAGTCAGACAAGGTGAAAGCTGCAGCAGATATCAATTTGGTCAGGTCACGTGCGAATGCCAAGCCGGTCGATGCAGCTTCTGTAAACATTGATTATCTTTTAGATGAAAGAGCCCGTGAATTGGTTGGTGAAGAGCCTAGAAGGCTTACATTGGCGAGGCTTGGAAAGCTGTATGAGAGGGTCGTGAAATACAATTCCGTGTCAAAAAACAGCATCAAGCCGTTCCACAATCTGTTGCCCATACCCCAAACCGCCATTGATGCGAATGCTGGAGCTGTGCTGAAACAAAATGAGGGATACTGATAAAAAATGTGGGTTCAACAAATATTTCGAACGGGATTTTTTCTGACGCTATTGACCTTCATACTGACGGGAGCTAAACCCAGGATTCTTTCTGGGAAAGAACCGATTCTGAATGTATTGTTCATTTTTGTCGATGATTTGAGGCCGGATCTGGGTTGTTATGGCAATAGTTTCGTTCAATCCCCAAATATCGATGCATTGGCAGCTAAGGCAGTCATCTTCAATCGCCACTATGTTGTTGTGCCGACGTGTGGGGCTTCGAGAGCCGCTTTGCTGACAGGATATCGCCCTCGCACTAAAAGCGATCTTTCCAATGAGATCATGGAGAGAGAAGTTTCCCGTGTCACTACGGACAAAGGATCATCTGGAACTTTTATCGGGCATTTTCGACGCAACGGATACAAAACGATTGGCATCGGGAAAGTAAGTCATTCCGCGGATGGATACGTTTATAAATACCTCGAGCCGAGGAGTGACAAACAGGAACTTCCGGGTAATTGGGATGAGGTACTCATGGATGCAGGGAAATGGGGTACTGGTTGGAATGCTTTCTTTGGGTATGCCGATGGATCAAACCGCAATATGCTCAAGGGCGAAGTTAAACCTTATGAGGCTGCTGACGTATCGGATGAGGGCTATCCGGATGGACTCACTGCCAAATTAGCTGTCAATAAACTGGCTGAACTTGCTGCGAATGGCAAGCCGTTCTTCCTTGGCGTTGGATTTTATAAACCCCATCTGCCGTTCAATGCCCCCCAGAAATATTGGGATCTGTACGATGAAAGCAGTTTGCCAATTGCGGCTATGCCGGACCTTCCGGTTAACGTTCATAGGGAAAGCCTTCAAGAAAGTGGAGAGTTCGGCAGCTATAAAAATGGTGAAGAAAAAGCATCCCTCGACCGGCGTGTTTCAGATGCGTATAGCCGAAAACTCAGGCATGGCTACTATGCCTGTGTCAGTTATATGGATGCACAGGTTGGCAAATTGCTGGATAAGTTGAAAGAGACGGGTCTTGATAAGAATACGATAGTGGTCCTTTGGGGAGATCATGGCTGGCATTTGGGTGATGACAGGGTTTGGGGGAAACATACACTCTCGGAATGGTCGCTTCGGAGTCCGCTCATCGTCAAATTGCCGGGATCACAAAAAGGATCGATTTCAGATCATATCATTAGTTCGGTGGACATCTACCCCACGATAATGGATCTCTGCGGAATCAAATCACCGGGAAATATCGATGGTAAGAGTCATGCAGAAATGATAAAGCGAAATGCGCGCTCCAAAAAAGATCAGGTTGCATATAGCTATTACAATAATGGTATTACCTGCCGGACAGACCGTTATC
>CAJBPC010000448.1 GCA_903957405.1 uncultured bacterium
CATTTAACAATCTTCTAGTGGCTATTGCCATCGATGCAGAGCCATTGTCTACAGTTGGCTTTATTAATGTAATGCTAGATGTAGAGCAAGCTATTTCCATATCGACGGATCTTTCAAATCTTGATTTGGTAGCGGTAGACCTAAAAAATTTTGATCTGACGGGTTCAAACCTGACCGGCAGTAAGGTGTCGGGCTATATGCTGTCAACTTGCCGATTGGAACATACCGTGTTAAAGGACATCGTGCTGGACAAGGAATGGTGGTCCGAGGTGCTTGCGACGATCGTAAAGATATGGGCGGGAACGGATCGTTGGAATGCATCCAAAATCCCGGATTTTCCGATTGTGCTGAGCGGCGCCAATTTTTCGGATGCTCAATTTGCAGGAATAGATTTTAGCGATGTTTCTTTTACCGCGTGTAATTTTCAGCGCAGTCATTTTATCCGGGCAATCCTGAACGATGCGTCTTTTAACGCCTCGGAGATGAACCAGGTCATCATAAAAAATATCAGCGCGTACAACGTATCTTTTCAACGCGCAAACTTGATGGACGGGCACTGGCTGGATGTAGCATTGGCTGACGCAACGTTGGCGGAGTCTAAGTTGCACAATACCGTTTTTCACCAGGTTCATTTCAACAATGTGTCTTTCAATCAGGCGCATTGTCAAGGCTGTACTTTTGAGCAATGTACCTTTGACCGGTGCCTGTTTTTTGGTACGGACTTATCGAGCGCGACATTTGTCGGCTGTCAGTTTAACCAATCCACGCTTGAGCACGCAAAAACACAAGACATCACCATAACCCCATGATGGTTCAGGGGTTATGGCGATGTCAATCATGCGTGAAATACTTTACGCAAGGGTGTTTATTCCCGGTTGCTTTCCCGGACCATTGTTCGTATTGCGTCATTGAAATGCGTTGATGCTACGAGTTTTTCGAGGGAGACATGGGATCTATACCGCCAGTAGTGCTTGGGGTTGGCGGGTATGTTGATGCGCTCATCCTCCGGATGGTCGCGGCGCAGGGTCTCGTCCATGCCGAGTAGGTCTTGGAGTTGGAAGATGGCCCACATGGCCGGCGAGTGAAAATGTTGTGACAGGATGGTGTGTACAATCCAGGGTTCGCAGGAGGCGGGTGCTTGGCCCGGACATTGCAGTATTTCGTTGTAAAATTTTTGTGTCAAATGGAGGTCTTCTGTCCACCATCCACGCAGGACACGCATGTCGTGGGTACCTGGGGTAATAACGCTCAGGTAAGGGGCATCTTTTGGATGGAGGAAAGCAGTGCCAGGCGCTTTGGGCATTCGCTGAATTTCGAGGCTGAGGAGGCCCAGTTTTTGCATCACACCTGGCACGCAGCCTGGCACCAATCCGAGGTCTTCGCCACATACCAGCATGTTGGTGGATCGTTTGAGGGCCGGCAGTTTTTCCAGTGCCTCTTGTGCCCAAAAATCATCTTGTCTGCGGTAGAAGTAATCAATATAGAGCGCTTTCAGAGGGGCTTTGACATCGTTGGGCAGGTATCGGAAGGAGGAAGTTTTGTCCATGTCGAATCGAAAAGCGCCTTTCCATTCTTTTCCGTCATCGGCGGGCTGCCCGAGTAGGACAACATTGGAGATCAGGTCAAAAAGGCCTTGTTTTCGTTTGTCGGCTTTGTCGGCGGGTGATTTTGACTCAAAAAATGCGGATACTTTGCGCTGTGTGTTGAAATCGGGAAGTAGTTCAAAACGGCCATCGGGGAGTTCCTTCAGGCAGTGGTTGATGATCCATTCGGAATCTTCCGAGAAAACTTCATGGAGTACTTGTTGGTTGATGAAAGGTTTGCACAATCGTTCGTAACTGAACCCAATTCCGCGATCATAAAACTCTTGTTCTGTGACGGGAATTGCGGGAGAGAAGTATCCTAAAATTC
>CAJBPC010000449.1 GCA_903957405.1 uncultured bacterium
ACATTGCACAAAGCCGGACTATTGAGGTTGTAGCATTCGGCATTTCCAGCATCATCGGCATGCATCGGATTGAGATCAGGAGCCTGGCAATTCCCAACCCTATCGAAACCTCGCGAGGCGCTGCCGCATCAGAGACCCTTTCGCATGTGCCGACATCACCCCGTAGAAATTCTCCAGAGCTCCCATTTCAGCTCCTCCATGACGAAGCACTGGAGCGGCATAACGTCAGCCTTATCCTCCCCCACTGAAACCCGACGGCACCGGTCGACTCGATGCGATCGTCAACACGGTGACGACCCCTTGCCGATCCTGATCCGTCTGTGATATGAAGTTCCGTCCGCCGCGCGGATCGGCCCAGAAAATGACACTACCGGTATAGGATAACCGAGTGTTCCGGCAACGGTCAGAGATGCAATAGCCCCCTAAATGGCAAGACAAAAATTGACACCGATCTCAAAGAGTACATTCAGGAACCATGCCAACAAACATATGGAAGTTCCCGGGTGGAGAAGTGTGCCATCCTCCATGAATTGGATCGGTTTGGGGAACCCAGACATTGCACACACAATCATTCAGATTCCGTTTTCCTTCGAGGGTTTGAACAGCACCATTCGGGCAGGAAAATGATGAAGCCGGACGATCCGAAGACCGCTTTCTACCGCCTTTGCGTAATTTATATGACCTTTTATCCCTTCGTAATTTTTTTTGTTGGCAGGAACCTCTTAAATTTCATGTACGCAAACGACGCCATGAGAAAAAATACGAACCTGCTTGTCTTGACAGCCATCCCCTGTCTGCTATTCGCCCTTGCATTTTCCTACTATGACAATCCAACGGACACATCCTTCGTCTCCGGGGATCCGAAAGTCGCCAAACTCAAACTGCCCGCAGGCTTCAAGGCCGATCGATTGTACGGTCCGTCGGAACAAGAAGAGGGATCCTGGGTGTCGATGACATTCGACAACAAGGGGCGGATCATTGCATCCGATCAGTATGGATACATGTATCGGATAAGCGTCCCGGCCATAGGCGACACACTCACCCCTACCAAGGTACAGAAGCTGGAAGTCCTGAACGACCCGACCTTCATGAATGATAAAAACCCGGGGAAGATCTCGATGGGCTATGCACAGGGACTGCTCTACGCCTTCAATAGTCTCTATGTGATGGTGAACCATACAGGCGACAATCAATTGAAAAGAACGAGCGGACTCTACCGCCTGCAGGATACGGACGGGGATGATCAGTACGACAAGATCACCCTGCTAAAATTATTGGATGGATCCGGCGAGCATGGCCCGCACAGTGTGGTCCTCTCCCCCGACAAGCAATCCCTCCATGTGGTCGCGGGAAATTTCACCAAGATACCCAAAATGGATGCCTACCGAAATGTTCCGGATGGTAAATTCGACAACCTCTTCCCGCTGATAAAAGATCCCAACGGACATGATAATACCGTGGAATCGCATGGAGGATGGATCGCCAAACTGGATCCTGAGGGCACCAGATGGGAATTGATCGCATCGGGGCTCAGGAATTCCTTTGACATCGCCTTCGATGATGCCGGGGAGATGTTCACCTATGATTCCGATATGGAATGGGATTTCGGTACTCCCTGGTATCGCCCGACCAGGATCCTGCATGTGACCAGCGGCTCGGAATTTGGCTGGAGGCCCGGAACACTCAAGTGGAACGCCAACTATCCCGACAATCTCCCGGCTGCCGTAAATGTCGGCCAGGGCTCTCCCACGAATTTCGTGTACGCCGGCAACGCTAAATTTCCGGCGAGATACCGCAATGCTTTTTTTGCATTCGACTGGAGCTTTGGCATCATTTACGCCGTGTATCCGACACAGAGCGGTGCCTCCTACACCGCCACCGGCGAGGAGTTCGTGTCGGGCTCTCCCCTGCCGCTGACCGATGGTGTGATCGGGCCGGATGGCGCCCTCTATTTCCTCACCGGCGGCCGGAGGCTGGAATCCGACCTCTACCGGGTGTACTATGCCGGGAATGAAATGAAGAATGCCAAACCTGTCGTCACCGAATTGAGTGAAGCACAGAAAACCCGGCGGAAACTGGAAGCCCTACATGGCATTGCCAAACCGGGGTCCGTAGACATAGCATGGCCCTATCTGAAGGATAAGGACAGGCATATCCGCTATGCCGCACGCATCGCCATCGAAGCGCAGCAAACGGCGGAATGGAAGGACAAGACCCTGAACGAAAAAGACCCCGTCATCCTCACCCATGCGGCCATCGGACTGGCCAGGAGAGGCGATCCATCCATGAAAAAGCCCCTGGTGACGGCTCTGTCGAAAGTGAATATCAAACAGCTCACGGAATCCCAACAACTGGATCTGATCCGGGCCGTTGAGCTGGTCTTTGCCAGGATGGGCGTCCCGGATGCCGGAGAAAAAGAAGCAGTAGCCGCTCTGTTGGACCCGATCTTCCCGGCCGGGAGTCAGGACCTAAACAAGGAACTGAGCAAGATGCTCGTCTATGTGGACGCTCCGAAAGCAGTTGAAAAGACCATGGCACTGCTGCTGTCTGCCAAAGATGATCCCAACAGTCAAAAAACACTGTCCGCTTCCTCAGACCTTATCCTTCGCAATCCACAGTACGGAATGGATATTGCGGGCATGCTGTCTAAAATGCCACCGATTACCCAGACATGGTATGCCAATGTCTTGAGCCAGGCTAAAAACGGATGGACCAATGATCTCAGGAATAAATATTTCCAGTGGTATACCCAGGCATTTGGATACAAAGGGGGTGTCTGCTACGTTGGCTTTATCGACAAAGCGCGGAAGAATGCCCTAGAAAATGTACCGAAGGAAAGTTATGCTCGATATAACAAAATGTCAGGGGACTCTCTTGTGACCCTTGCCCGAAAAGGCCTGGATATCGGATCCGTGAGACCCAAAGGCCCCGGTAAGAACTGGAAACTGGAGGATGCGTTACGGGTCGTTCAGCAGGACTCGACCCAAAGAGACTTCGAACAGGGCAAAGCCATGTTTGCCGCCTCGCTTTGCCGCACCTGCCACCAGATGAAAGGGGAAGGTGGTGTTGCCGGACCTGACCTCACGCAACTCGGCACCCGATTCTCTGACAAGGACATGCTGGAAGCCATCATTTCCCCCAACAAAAGCATATCCGATCAGTATGGCTCCACGGTATTCTATCTGAAGGCGGGCGGATCCATCCTGGGCCGGCTGATCCGTCAGGACAGTCAAAAGTATTATATATCCCAAAATCCTTTCGACACGCAAACCATCAAAGAGGTTTTGAAAAAAAATGTGCTGCGGACCAGGGTTTCCGAAGTGTCCCCCATGTTACCGGGTATGATCAATGCGTTGAATGCGGAGGAGTTGAAAGACCTGATGGCCTATCTGAAATCGGGTGGCAATACTAACAACCCGGTCTACGCGCATTCAATTACATCAAAATGATGCGGGGATCTTCCATTTGGAGCAGCAAGGTGGGGAATGTATCTCAGATCGGAGGGATCGAAACCGCTGTGATCGACAACGGCCCCGGAAGAGGCATGCGGATCGCCTGGATCAATACCGGATCCGGACTGCGATACAAGGTGCTGATCGACCGCGCCATGGACATCGGCGATGCCGCTTTCAACCAGTACAATCTCGCATGGCTGAGTCATGCGGGTTTTACGCCGCCACAAC
>CAJBPC010000450.1 GCA_903957405.1 uncultured bacterium
ACGATCGCAAGCACCTGATAGAGACCGATCATGAAAGCATGCCTGTACGTGATGTCCTCATCTTCATGCACTTCAGGGGATTTGAAAAAGCGATCAATGAACAACAGGATGATTCCCCCTGTGAGCAACACGATCGCAATGACCAGCGGCTTTCCGAGGACCACTTCGATATGGCTCTTGAAGGCGGCACCGAAGGCCAGTGCCGGGATGATCGCCACCAACAGCTTGATATAAAATTCGGGTTTTCGGAAGTCGAAGAACTTCTTCCAGTACAGTACGACGACCGAGAGGATGGCGCCAAACTGTATGACGATCTCGAAAAGCTTAGTGAAGGGCTCTTTGTTGATGCCCATGATGGCGGATGTCAGCGCCATGTGGCCAGTGGAGGAGACGGGAAGGAACTCCGTTATCCCTTCAATAACGGCAAGTACGACGGCCTGGAAGATGTCCATGCGGGTGGGTTTGTGGTGGTTCTTGCACCGAAATGAAAAAAGCGATGATGAACATCGCTTTCGAAAATGAATGTGCTGGGATCAATCGGCCCGAGGCCTCTTCATGATGGCATATACCTCAATGAGCAGACCTATGATGATCATGACGGGCGCCACCGTGATCCGGCGAGTGCTGTAGACTTCGTTATTGGCGAAGATATTTGGATCTGTACTTTTGCCACCGGCCATCAGGAGAATGCCTGCGAGGATCACTACGGCACCAATAGCCATCCACATGAAATTTTCCTTTCTGAAGAGTTGATTGTTGTCTTTATACATAGACTTGATTGTTACGCAAAATAAGGTAATCTGACCAAACCCCAAATCCCTGCGAAATCAATACAGTTCATCAAGCTTCATCTTGAGGTATTTCGTCACACTGCGGTGCGTGCTGATGAATGTAATGCCGATGCCGATGAGCGTCAGCAGCAGGAACAAAAGAAAAAGCCAGGTATTGTCGCGCAGGACCTTTATCTCCGGCAGCCACCAGTTCTCCACGATGTAGATGATCACGGAAATGCCCGCGATGGCCAGTAGGGCACTGAACAGGCCGTTGATGACCGCCCGTTTGTCGAAGGGTTTTGAGATGAACCACCTGGTCGCCCCTACCATCTGCATCGTCTTGATCAGGAAACGGTTTGAGAACATCGCCAGTTTGATCGTATTGTCGATCAGAATGATCGCAATCAGACAGAGGATCCCCGAAAGGACTATCAGGAATATGGCGATCTTACGCACGACATCGTTCAGGTTGCTTACGATGGCATTGGGATACTTCACCTCGCTGACGATGAAGTATTTCGAGATATCACCCACGATTCGGTCAAGGCTGTCCTTGTTGACATATTCTGGATCCAGATAGAAATCCACTGATGCGGGAAGCGGATTGTAGTCCAATACCTTGTTCCAGTCTTCATTGCCCTCTTTGATGAAATTCTTCCGGGCCATCTCTTTGCTCACGTATTCAACTTTGCGTGCATATGGCAGGGATAAAATGTATGTTCTTAGGGAATCGATCTCTTTCAATCTGCTGCCTTCGCGTATGAAAGTGTTCACCTGAACGCTTCCCTTGAAATAATTCTCCAGTTTGCTGGCATTGATGATGATCCATCCCAGTATCCCAAGCAGGAACAAAACCAGCGCCACGCCAAGGATGGCCATGAAATATGAAGGCTTGCTGCGCTTGAGGGATGACTTGCTTATTCCAGACATATTTTTTGTATTGATGCTTTGTACTTTGACCTCGTTGACCGCGTCCACAATCGCGAATGGACAAATTTAATGGTTTTGCGGTGTTTGCGTATTTTTGCGTTCCCTGCGACGTCAGGGTTTTTTTGTTAAAAATAAGGGATCAGTGATTCGTGGTCCGAAATCAGTAAATAAATGGAATATCAGTTCAGTGAGATCGAACGAAAATGGCAGGAAAAATGGAATGCAGAGGGTGCCTATACTGTTTCCAACGACAGTGACAAGCCTAAATGTTATGTCCTTGATATGTTCCCCTATCCAAGTGGTGCCGGCCTGCATGTTGGGCATCCCCTCGGATACATCGCCAGCGACATTTATAGCCGGTTTAAAAGGCTGAAAGGCTTCAACGTCCTGCATCCCATGGGATATGACTCCTTTGGGCTTCCGGCAGAACAATATGCCATCGAACATGGAATTCCACCCGGTGTTTCCACAGAAAGGAACATCCGAAATTTTCGGGCACAACTCGATCGCATCGGATTCTGCTATGACTGGAAAAGGGAAGTGCGCACCAGCGATGCGGCGTATTACAAATGGACGCAGTGGGTCTTCCTTCAGCTTTTCGACAGTTGGTACGATAAAACGAAGCAAAAGGCCGAGCGCATTGCCGTGCTTGAGGAGATCTTCTTGCGCTCCGGCAATCGGGAACATCCCTGTCCGGGTGATCGCACCCTGCTTTTCTCTGCTGGCGAATGGAAGGAATTCGATGCAAAGAAGCGTCACGATGTGTTGATGAACTACAGGCTCGCATATTGCGGATACGGAGAGGTGAACTGGTGCGAGGTGCTGGGGACCGTGCTTGCGAATGATGAAGTCGTGAACGGCGTCAGTGAGCGTGGAGGACACCCGGTCGTCAAACGCACCCTCCGGCAATGGTATCTGCGTATTACGGACTATGCGGACCGTCTGCTGGCAGGCCTGGAAACGGTCGATTTCAGCGAGAGTATGAAAGACATGCAATCCAACTGGATCGGGAAGAGCTATGGGGCAGAGATTGATTTCAGTGTCCGTCCGCATGATGGCGATGAGCCATCAAAAGCGATCATCAAAGTCTACACGACCCGCCCTGACACGATCTTCGGGGTAGACTTCCTCGTCATAGCGCCAGAGCACGAACAGGTTCCCTCCCTGATATCATCGTCGCAGCAGGGTGAGGTGGAAGCATACCTGGCATATGTCAACAGCCGCAGCGAACGGGAACGCATGGCCGAGAAAAAGATTTCCGGCGCTTTCACCGGCAGCCATTGCATACATCCTTTCACCGGCAATTTAGTACCTGTTTGGATCAGTGAGTATGTTCTCGCAGGTTATGGGACCGGGGCGATCATGGCAGTCCCTTGCGGTGACGAACGCGACCATCGTTTTGCACAGTATTTCGGACTTCCGGTCACCAACATCATAGGTTCCCATTACAACGGTTCAGAGGCGAACCCCACAAAGGATGCCACTTTGGAGAACAGTGATTTTTTGAATGGCATGCTCATGCGGGATGCCATGTCCGTCGCCCTTGAGCGCCTTGAAGCGGACGGTTGTGGTAAGCGCCAGGTAAATTACAGGATGCGTGACGCTGCCTTCAGCCGCCAGCGCTATTGGGGCGAACCCTTTCCCATCGTCTGGAAAGACGGCATGGCCCAGGCCATGGCAGAGGACCAGCTGCCGGTTGTCCTCCCTCCGCTTGATGACCTGCGTCCGGGAGCGGGTGGCGAAGGCCCTCTGGCAAATCTGGAAGACTGGAAAGTATTCGATGGGGGGATGCGGGAAGTCAATACCATGCCCGGTTACGCCGGCAGCAGCTGGTATTTTCTCCGGTATATGGATCCCCGTAACGAAGTGGAATTCTGCAGCCGGAAAGCAAGTGATTACTGGGGTCAGGTGGATCTCTACGTGGGTGGCACGGAACATGCCGTCGGGCATCTTCTGTATAGCCGCATGTGGACAAAAGTGATGTTCGATCTGGGATGTATCGGATTCGATGAGCCGTTCCGCAGGCTGGTGAACCAGGGAAAGATCGGCGGGGATTCGAGGATCGCCTATCGCATTCGGGGCACCCATGAATTCGTATCATACGGACTGAAGGATGACTATGAGACGGATGAGATCCATGTGGACATATCCATGGTGGACGGTGTGGAGCTGAATACAGAAGCATTCAGCAAATGGCGGCCCGATCTGCATGATGCGACATTCATCCTCGAGGATGGCAAATACCGTTGCGGTAGCCGCCTGGAGAAAATGAGCAAGCGCTACCACAACGTCGTTAATCCCGATGAAGTGGTGGACCGATACGGTGCTGACACATTCCGGATGTACGAGATGTTCCTTGGGCCCGTCGAACAAGACAAGCCATGGGATACAAAGGGCATCGAAGGTGTCCATCGGTTCATCCGAAAACTCTGGCGGCTTTTCATGCATGAGGAAAAGGGACTTGTTGTCACGCATGACGAACCAACGGATGCCGAATGGAAGGCGCTCTACAGGTTGGTTCGCAAGGTCGAAGATGATACGGAGCGTTTTTCCTTCAATACGGCTGTGAGTCAGTTCATGATTGCTGTGAACGAGCTGAGCGACCTGAAATGCCATAAAATCCGGGTATTGGAGAAGCTCCTGGTAGTACTTTCGCCCTATGCGCCGCATGTCTGCGAGGAGCTATGGGCCATCATAGGGCATGAGGACGGCGTTTTGATGCAGTCATTTCCGCATGTGGAGGAGAAATACCTGATAGAGACCAGCAAACTTTACCCGGTCGCCATCAACGGAAAGACAAGATCTGAGATGTCGATCTCCCTGGACGTCAGTCAGGCTGATGTGGAATCCATGGTGCTGGCTGATGCAGTGGTGCAGAAATGGCTTGACGGAAAGGCGCCTAAGAAAATCATTTATGTGAAGAACAAGATGATCAACATCGTTGTGTGAATGATCGATTCATTTTGAAAAGGTCTTTACGCCATTGCAAACAAATGCAAACCCAAACCTGTTATATCAAAAATTAAAATTCCATGGCCACAGCCAATCCATTCCTGATTGATGCACTTAGAGAGACCGCTTCCCGGCTTGCCAATGGCGCAGACTACGCATGGGGCAACCACGGTTCATGCAACTGCGGCAATCTCTTGCAGGTTGTGACATCGATGAACAAAACGGAGATCCTGCGCCTGGCGCATACGGGTATAGGGGAATGGACGGAACTGGCGGATGAATATTGCAGCGTGAGCAACCTGCCTGCAGATCAGCTTGTCGGAGAACTCATGAAACATGGACTGACGCCCAGCGATGTGCATCATATTGAGTACCTCGACGACCGGGATGTGCTTGAGAGGCTTTCCGGAGGCTTCAGATGGCTGCAGCGGAATGTCAGGGAGGATGTTGTGGTTTATCTGGAAACCATGGCCGAAATGCTGCAGGAACGTTTTGAGCTGGAAGCCGCCAGGAACATGGTCAAGGACATTTTGGAAAGCGGTGTGCAACGCAGGGAAACCAAAACGGCGGCAGCATTCCCCGGTTGAACACGACATCACCGGGATGGTGTCACAAGCTCCGGATAATATACCCGGATCTTCTTCCTCACATCAAGATTCAATTGGTATTGAGTGATGATGGCCACGGCATAAAACGAAATGAATATGGAAGTCAGTATCGATTGATATGGTTGAAGTGCCTGCTCAACATTGTCACGAAAGAATACATCATGGACGATCCCATTCAGGTAGAGTGGTAGATACACCCAGCTGGACTGATACGTGAAACTGGCTAGGATTAGTTTTTTCTTTTTTGAAAGCCTTGACATTTCGATGCCGTTATGAATTGATAAGATCAATGCGGCAATCATCAAAAGCGTCATTGATATTGATATCCACAAAGCCCCGGATTCTTTACATGCTATAAAAAGGATTATTGCAAGTAGGATCGTGAGTCCTATTTTAGGCCATCTGAAATGTGATTTCAATGCTCCGTAGTACGTCCTCCGTTGCATCTGGTAGACGCTTGCCATTCTCTCCGATACGATCCTGGAGAAACCGAAGATCCCGTATCCTTCGTACACATCTCGCAGTGCGGTGTCGAACCCAAGGGAAGGATCTTTCGCCATGCGATCTTCAATGGCATTTGCGAGCTTATCTACCAGTTCGACCTGCACATCATACCATCTGACATATTTTTTTTCGCAAAAGGCAAAGAGTTCCCCGATCTGTTCTTCTGAAAGCATGTCAGGCTGTTTTAGACGACAGGATCATTTGCATAGTTTGGTTGAATGCCGATTGTTCGGATATACTCTTCTTCGACTTTTTTACCTGTGGACAAGAGGGTGTATTGCTTTCGCATTTGGTTTCCAATATCTTCCAATTCTGATATTACGATCCCTTCCGGCTCCGGTTTGTACAGCAATGAATAGCGTGAGGCCTATTTGCAAATGGATTCACCGCTAGTGAGTTCATTTGCTTTTTTGCGAGATCTATTAAACGTACATCTTCCCATGCTTAGAAAACAGGTTGAAGACTATACATTCCAAACAACACCTGAAAAAATCGTGAGAGCCTATAATTCATCATGTCTGGTCAAATCTGCATGAACATCAGAAGCATGGATTACCGATGCATGAAACATAAAAAAAACCGATCTGTTCGATCAGTTTTTTTTATGTTTTCGTAGCAGATCTCTAATCACTTTGATTTTGTGATATCAACGATCTTCGCTGCACGCGCTTTTTTCTTCAGTATTTTGATTGTTTTTTCCATGGATTCCTCATCGTTGAAAGTACTGCTCACTCCGATGACCCTGCCGTTATGAGACAGAAGATTGAAGAATGCCTTGCCGTTTCTTCCCTTCTTCCTGTCGTATTGTTCGTCTGCAGGTGCATTGTTCTGGACGGAATTGATTCCGATTTTGCAACCTTGTTTGCTGCCGTATCCCTGCCCTGAGAGCATCAATTCTCCAGTTGTTTCAACGAGGCTAAATTGGAACGTGCCGTTTTTTTGCCTGTCGATGATGAATTTTGTCATTTTGATATTTGATTGGTAAGAGGATAATTTCTTCTACGAGAAAATTTATAAATAGCAAATTTAATCTAAAAAAAGGAATGAAAACCTTTAATTTGTTTCATATTTCTTACTTTGACATAAAAATGACTTTTATCATTGACCATTCGAGTGCATGGGATGTCTATTTGTCGGGTATATGATCTAATGGCAAGTAAATAAAGGCTAGTAAATGTATGGCTTTCGGTGTTCAAACTATGAAGGAGTAGCAGCCTCATCCTAACGATATCAGGGTTCTTTTAATTGTATCCATTCTATCTTTTATATTCAAGAACGAAAGGAATATGCGTCATACGGCATGGTAGCGTATATTTCTGATGGATCTTGATTTTTATTTCCTGCCTGCTAATAACTATACAGACTGCATGTGACAAGTACTTTATCGAATGGGCATCCTAATACGAATTCATTTGTCGTCTTATTTTGACACGGGTCTGTAAAAGCGGATCATGGCGCTGGTTGATTCCGTACTTTCCAGCCTGGCTTCATATCTTATCCCGTTGACGTATGCGATGAGCAGGGATGTATTGGGTGGAATCCGTCCGAGATTCTCCGCGACCATGGTGAGTTCGTTCGTGTCTTCCAGGTCTTTTGTTGCGATTTTTAGCGTATGGGGACTTGCTTTGAGGAGGATATTCTTTTCTATGAGCCTGTTTCCGAGGAATATCGATATCGAGTCACCGTCTATTTCGGCATGGTCATAGAAATTCAGTTCGACAGTGTCACCGGCCAAGGGGATTTCTGTGACCAGAATTTTTTTTCGTGCTGTGAACAATTCCGTTATCGTCGGAGGGGGTGTTGACCTGGTTTCCACCGGTGGTTCGGCGGGTTTCTTTTGCGGTGCAAGTATGGGTGGATCTTTCCTTCCAGGTAAGCGCAACGCGACGGTTTCTCTTTTTTTCAATTCCGGGGCAGTAGGATTGGCGACTTTGACAGGGTCTGCGGCAGGCTGTGCATCTGGCGTCATTGCAAAATCTTCCTCCTTGTCGTTATATTCATCCGGAAACTCAGGATTTTCTGTTTTGGTGAGATGTACAGGAATGGTTTTTGCCTTTCCAGAAACTGCTGTCACTTCTGCCTCTCCATCGAGTTTCATGATGCCTTCACCAGGACAATTGAAGTCCGTCGAAAATCCTACGTTTTCAGGAATGGGCGTATCGGTTCTTCTGCCGGCCTCATCTTGCGCCATGCCCTCCACATGTTGCCAGTATACGCTGCCGTCATATGGATTGAAATATCCCTTCACGGGTATTCTGTAAAACCTGTTTCTCCCGGTGTAATAATAAGAAACTCCTGAGAGGCTATCACCGTTTCTGACCAGCTTGAGTTCCATACGGTAGTTTCCGGCAAGACCGATCCCCGGGAAACTGATTCTTCCCTGGTAGCTGCCGGTCACCGGCTGTGCGACCGCCCCTATTAGGATGAGCATGTAAGATGAGAGCGCCAGAATAAAGTTTTTCAGTTGCATCGATATGATATATGTAGGCTAAAAATAATGCAAACTGCATGGGCTAGCCAACCCGTTTGTATTTTTTAACGACCCGTACGTGTTTTTTAACAAACCGCTTCGGGTACATTTTCATGTCCGAATTTTCGTTTACAAGGATTTCAAGGCCTCATCATGTGCACATTGTCGGGGTTTCCAGAAGCTTTGAATTGAGGCGTCTTTTAATGTATTAATTTCATGTGATGTTACAATTTCATCCACTCGTTTCCGCATTGAAACGTCATCGCGAGAGTTTCCATCCCGTCCTGATGCTCGATCCTGAAAAGGATAGGATTGCATCAGTGGATCTGTCTTCTAAAAACCGACATTTCACATCCGACATCTACAGTGATATTGAAAAATTCAAATCGTTCATCGACATGAATCTTCAGGCGACCGGATCGAAATTTCTATACGGCGGATACTGCGAGCCTCGTGATATTTATTCTGTCAGTAGTGTATTTGATGCCGATCATTCAGACGATGAACCCCGCAGAATCCACGTTGGTATTGACATTTGGGGCAAAGCGGGAACACCCGTGCATGCTCCCATCGGGGGCGTATTGCATTCGATGGCAATGAATGATGCTATTGGCGACTATGGGTCAACGTTAGTATTGCAACATCAGTTGGACGGCATTGCATTCCACACGCTGTACGGACACATGAGTGCTTCAGACTTGGTACTTCAAGAGGGATCTTACATCATGCAGGGGCAGGAATTCGCACATTTCGGAATGCCACATGAGAACGGGAATTGGCCGCCTCACCTTCATTTTCAGATCATCATCGATATGGAATTGAATGAAGGGGATTATCCGGGTGTTTGTCGTGTTTCAGAGCTGCTGAAATATGCATTTAACTGCCCAGATCCCGAACCTTTTTTTCAGATTATCTCTAATTAACATGTGTAAAAGTTTTGTGCAACATGGAACTTGTGATTTGGGTAACACCTTACATTTGTCGTGACCGCTTTAAATATGACGTTATACCTCATATTGAAACGATTTCAATATTCATATCTTTTTGAATGACCATCATCCGTTACTCAAATTTTTGTGATCATTTCACTTTAATAAAAATCAACATTTATGTCAATGAATCTTCTTGAATCAGTCACTGGACTGTTGACGCCCGACCTCATCGGCAAAGCCGCCTCCATGCTTGGAGAAAGTGAATCGGGCATCACAAAAGCCGTTAGTGCCATCGGGCCGGCCGTATTGCAAAGTGTGCTGAGCAATGCTTCAAAGGATAACGGTGCAGGCATCCTTGACATGGCAAAGCAGGCAGCTGGTAGCGGTGTACTCGACAATCTCGGGGGACTATTCGGCAATGGTGGCAATAGTGCCATGATGAATCTGGGCACTTCGCTTCTTTCCGGATTGTTCGGTAATAAAACAAGTGGCATTGCCAACCTCGTTGCAAGTTTCGCAGGCATCAAATCTTCTTCGAGCAATTCTCTATTGAGTGCGGTTGCTCCCATGGCACTTGGCCTCATAGGAAAGCAAGTGATCGGCAACAATCTTTCAGCCGGGGGACTACTCAGCTGGCTCACTAGCCAGAAAGAAGGCATCAACAAGGCCATCCCTTCAGGTTTCAATCTTTCAAGTGTGCTTGGTGGCGATTTCGGAAAAGTGACGGAATCTGCCCGTGCAACTTTCCGTGAGCCGGTTGTTGTTCCTCCGACAGGCGGCCTGCCTAAGTGGTTGCTTCCTTTATTGTTACTCGCATTGGCCGCACTCGCCCTTTGGTATTTCCTGAAAGGATGCAATAACGGGGATGGTGTCGCTGCCAAGATTGACAGTGTGAAGACGGAAGTTTCATCTGCCATGGACACTGCGGTATCAAAGACCATCGAAACGGTCAAAGATGCCTTTAAGGTCAGTCTGCCCGGCGGCGTGTCGATCGATGCACTGAAAGGTGGAGTGG
>CAJBPC010000451.1 GCA_903957405.1 uncultured bacterium
ATGCTCTATTCAATTGAGCTACGGGGCCTTGAGGAGTGCAAAAGTAACTAATTTTCGCAAAAAACCATAAAAGTTGCCGGGGATTTTCAGCCCCTCTCCAATAAAAAATTGATCATCCAGCCTCGATCACATCATATCCCAAGTAAATTCATTTCCTCCTTCAGCAAGATATTTTTACGATCCACGCTCTCTTAATATCACAGCCATCTGGCCCTACAACCTCAACGTCCTGATCATTGGATGAATCATTCACCATCCATCATGCCTGCCAACCATCACTTTTAACGGCAATTTGTCTAAAAAAATCCCGGGCAAGACCAATAGCCTATATATTCGCATCTCTAACAATCAGTCAGAAACCCATCAAAGTCAACATCATGCGCAAACTGATATTCCTGCAAATGCTGCTCTTGCAGGCAGCCCTCGGCTTCTCGCAGCCCACAGCCTCCGTGGATACTTCCTGGAAGTCTCAATACCGATACACCCATGAACGGATCAATAACCTCTCACATACAAGGCTCGAAGTGCGCTTCGACTACGAAAAACGATTTCTCTTTGGCAAAGCGTGGATCACCCTCAGCCCGCACTTTTATCCCACCGACTCGCTGCAGCTCGATGCAAAGGGAATGGAGATCCATAAAGTCTCCCTGCTGAGCCCCAAGGGTCTGCAGACACCGCTGAAGTTCCAATACGACGGCATGGCATTGTTCATCCGTCTCGACCGCATCTATCGAAAGGATGAGAAATACACCGTCCACATCGACTATACTTCCAAACCCGACGAGTTCGAAGAGAAGATGGGCAACAAAATGCTCGGCGTGAAAGGGCTCTATTTCATCAATCCGAAGGGTGAAGATAAGGGTAAACCCATACAGATCTGGACGCAGGGCGAGACTGAATCGAGCTCGGCGTGGTTCCCCACGATCGACAAGACAAATCAAAAGACCACCCAGGAGATCACCATGACGGTCCCTGCCAAATACGTGTCGCTCAGCAATGGTAAGCTCCTAAGCCAAAAAAAGAATGCCGATGGAACGCGTACCGATCACTGGAAGATGGATCTCCCGCATGCACCCTACCTGTTCTTCATGGGCGTAGGCGATTACACTGTCGTAAAGGACAGCTGGAAGGGAAAAGAAGTGAGCTACTATGTGGAGCCGGAATACGGCCCCGTGGCGCGCAAGATTTTCGGGAACACCCCGGAAATGATGACCTACTTCTCCCGCATCACAGGGGTCGAATATCCCTGGAATAAATATGCACAGATGACCGCCCGGGATTTTGTGGCAGGCGCCATGGAAAACACGACCGCCACACTCCATCAGGAGTCGGCACAGCAGGATGCCCGCGAGCTGGTGGATGGCAACCGGTGGGAGGGGACCATCGCGCATGAACTCTTCCATCAATGGTTCGGCGACTACGTCACGGCGGAGAACTGGACAAACCTCACCCTCAATGAGTCTTTCGCTGACTACAGCGAGACGCTCTGGTCGGAGTACAAATACGGACAGGACGAAGGGGATGCCATCAACTTCATCGGCATGCAGGGATACCTGCAGAGCCGCAGCGAAGAGAAAGACCTCGTCCGCTTTCATTACAGCTCGCCGGAGGATATGTTCGATGCCGTGAGCTATAACAAAGGCGGTCGCATCCTGCACATGCTCCGAAATCATGTCGGTGACAGCGCCTTCTTCAAATCACTAAATCACTATCTGACGACACATAAATTCGGTTCGGCCGAAGTCCACGACCTTCGGCTATCATTCGAAAAGGTCACCGGTCGCGACCTCAACTGGTTCTTCAATCAATGGTATTTCGGTAACGGTCACCCGAAACTGAATATCGAATACAGATACGACGAAGCGCTACGAAAGGTCCGCGTAGTGGTGAAACAAACGCAAAAAGGACAGGTCTTCCGCATCCCCGTGGCCATCGACGTTTACAACGGATCAACTCCCAAGCGTCATGTCGTTTGGATCGAAAATCAGATCGACAGCTTTCACTTCGACGCTCCCGGTAGACCCGATCTGGTGAATTTCGACGGTGACAAAGTGCTGCTTTGCGAAAAAAAGGAGAATAAGGACCTCGCCAACTATGCCCACCAATACCGATACGCGAAAAAATATCTGGACCGCAGAGAGGCCATCGAAAATTTCGGTCAGAATATCACGCAACCCCTTGCCGTGGAGATGATCGGGATGGCCCTGAAAGACCCATCCCACCGCTTGCGGAATCTCGCGCTTTCCAAGGCCGATCTCAAGGTGGAGTCGATCCGGAAATTCCTCGAGCCGGCCATCGCAGTCCTGGCCCAAAAGGATCAAAATCCACGGGTCAGGGCCGCCGCGATAGACAAACTCACACCGATCAGGAATCCCGCATACCGAACGATATTCGACAGAGCATGCCTCGACTCCTCCTACACCGTTTCAGGTGAAGCCCTCGAAGCACTGTCGCAGGTGGATTCCGCAGCTGCGGTCACCCGGGCCATCCAATTCGCGAAGCAGCCTCTGAAGGGAGTGCTCGAGAAATCCGTCAACAACATTCTCGTAAGGGCGGGCAATCAGGAAGTCTATGACCGCATCACATCCCGCTTCGTCAGTCTCGGCTTGTCAAATGAAAAGTTCGGGATGCTGGAAGACATGTCGCAGCTGCTTGCCAATGTCAGCGATGATGCGAAGTTCAAAAAAGGGGTAGACATGATCACGGAATTCCGGGACTCCATTCCGGAACAGATCAAATCAGAGACGGATCCATACATAAATGGCATGATCCTCACCGGACTCATGAACAAAAAGCGTGAAAAAGGATTCACAGCTCATGCCGACTATGTGCAGTCGAAGATGGGAGGCAAATGATCCCATTCTCACCGATATCCGAACATCCATCTTCATGGCTTTCGATTGCCAGGAAGATGGATGTTTTGTTTCTTCCCGTCGCCTGAACCGCAGATCCTTCGATGAGCGGCAAGCAGTGGACGCCCTTCCGTTCCGTTGCCCTGTTGATGGTGCAATCACGTTGGTTGGTGCAGTCTCCTGATGGATGAAAATATCAGGGATGTTTTGTACGACGGGTACGGCATTGGAATTCCTACGCAAGAGCCGATTTTTCATTTCAGGCTTTACGATGCACCGGACTGAATTCAATTGCGCCACTGCCGGCAAGTCCGTGCCGGAAAAAGTCACTTTGTGTTCTAATGAAAGGCAAGCCGCATCATCGATGGTTGGCCTTTCTCCCGGAGCATCCTCAGTAGTTCCACTTGACGAATGCCTCCATCGCAGCGTATTTCGGCAGGCCCAGCTGGTCGTAGATGTCAGCTGTAGAGGCGTTGCGCGCCTCAGCCCTTTCCCAGAACTCACGGTCATCGCTACCCTGAAATACCACTCCGTCTTTCTGAGACTGGTGGATGAAGATGCCATGGCGTTTTTGAACCACCTGACTCGGACTCATCGGTATGGCCATGTCGACATCCCAAAGATTCCACTCCGCCCACGCACCGCGGTATAGCCACAGCCAGCAGTTCGAGATCGATGGATCGTTCATATCCTTGAGGCGTTTTAGCGCTTCCATCATGATGTCGAAGCAGACCTTATGCGTTCCGTGCGGATCAGCGAAATCGCCTGCCGCGAATATCTGATGAGGGCGTATCTCCCGGATCAGATCCATATGGATGCGGACGTCCTCTTCCCCGGGCGGGAACTTCTCTATGAGTCCCGTCTCGTAGAATGGCAGGTTCATGAAATGGATCTGCTCGTCGGTAAGCCCTACATATCGGCAGGTGGCCCTCGCCTCCGTGCGGCGGATCATGCCCTTGATGGAGCGGATCTCATCCGTGTCTTTCTGGTGTGATCTTTTGGTTTTTAGAAAAGTCTTCGCGTCGTTCCATATCCTGTTGGCACGGCTCTTGTCGATGCCGAAGGTGGAGTCGAATTCCACCGCGAAGTCCAGCTGACGCATCACGAACTCATCACTGACGGCGATATTCCCGGAAGTCTGATAGCCGACATGCACTTCATGTCCCTGCTCATGAAGCCGAAGGAAAGTGCCTCCCATCGAGATGATGTCATCATCGGGGTGGGGCGAGAAGATGATGACGCGTTTCTTTTCGGGGTAGCGCCGCTCCGGATGACGGGGAAGCTCCTCCATGTGTTTGCCGCCCGGCCATCCGGTGATGGTGTCGCGCATGCCATTGAAGACCCTGATGTTGATGTCGTATGAATTGCCATACATGACCAGCAGGTCGCTTAGGCCGAAATTGTTGTAGTCGTCGTTGGTAAGCATGAGCACGGGCTTTCCGATGCTCAATGCAAGATTGCATACGGCATTGCGGATCGCTTTTTCTGTCCACTCGATGTCGCCCGTGAGCCAGGGCGACTTCACCCTGGTGAGTTCCTGCGCAGCGCCCTCGTCAAGCACGAAAGTGCAATCGGCATGTTCCTGCAGGATCGATGCGGGTACCTGCTCCGTCACGAATCCTTCCACGGATTTCTGGATGATCACTGCCTTGTAGTTGCCCCACGCCATCAGGATGATCTTTCGCGCTTGCATGATCGTGCGGATGCCCATGGTGACGGCCAGGCGGGGGACTTTTGAAATATTCGGAAACTCGTAGACGTTGGCGAGCCGGGTGGTGTTGTCGAGCGCGACCATGCGGGTGATCGAATAACGACTCGAGCCGGGCTCGTTGAACCCGATATGCCCGTTGAGGCCGATCCCCAGTACCTGCAGGTCGATGCCGCCGGCTTCCTCGATCTTCCGCTCATAATCCGCCGCATATTCACGGATATCACCCTTCTCGATCATGCCATCGGGGATATGCACGTTGGATGGGTCGATGTCGATATGGTCGAAGAGATGGACCTTCATGAAGCGATGGTAACTCTGCAGGGCATCTGGCTCCAAAGGATAGTATTCATCGAGGTTGAAGGTGATGACATTCCTGAAGCTGAGTCCTTCTTCCTTATGCAGTTTCACCAGCTCTGAATAGAGCGATTTAGGGGACGATCCCGTGGCAAGGCCTAGCACACAAGATTGCTGCTGCTCTTCCTTCTGCCGGATGAGGTCGGCTATCTGGCGCGCGACCGCGACAGAAGCCTTTTTGTCATCTTCGTATATATGGACGGGAATCTTCTCAAATGAATCAACGAGGCTCATGGACGGATGGGTTTAGTCGGTTGGGTTTGCGAAATTAATCAATTATCCACTATCACACTGCCGCTGTCGCATGGATGCCGACGTTCGAACATGCCTTCGCAAAGGTGATTATGGCTGTAACCTGATCTCGAAAATATGCGGCCAAAGCTTTCCGGTCACCAACATCCGGTCGCCTGCCTCGTCCCATGCGATCCCGTTGAGTACGGCACCGTTCAGCTCGCCCATGGAACCGGGAACCTTGAGATAGGAGAGGTCTGCCTTGCTGTTGCGGATCAGGAGGTCCTTCAGGTCGATCCTTCCGGTTACCTGACCCGTTACGGGATCGATCCTTACAATGTGATCATACTGCCATCTGTTCGCAAATATCTGCCCCCTCACGAATTCAAGCTCGTTGAGGTTGTTCACCGGACCGGAATTGTCGTACACGCTGATGACGCGTTCGAGCTTGAGGTCACCGGGCCTGACGACGTAGATCTTGTCGCTTCCATCGCTGATGTACAGGCTGCTGGAATCGTGTGTGATCCCCCAGCCATCCGCTGACCAGCTGATTTTTTTGATGAGCGAGAAGTCCTTTACATTGTACAGGAATACCTCGCGGTTCTGCCATGTGAGCTGATAGAGCGTATCGTTGCGGATCGTGATGCCTTCTGCGAAGTATGGACTGTCGATGCGTTTTTGCAACGACACACGGCCTGTCTGCAGGTCTGTCAGCCGCAGCGACGACCTGCCCACCAACCCTGTGCTTTCATACAGCTTGCCGTCATGGATCTCCAGACCCTGTGTGAACGCAGCAGTGTCGTGCGGATAGGCGTTCAGAACGGTATATCCGATGGCGGGGACCTCCGGGATGGTGGACGTCTCTGCACCGGAAGCCTGCTCGTCTTGACCACCGTTGCAGGCATGTAGGAATATGAAGCACGGGAGCAGGAACCTGAATCGTTTCATGCTGTCAAAAATAGGGATATTTTCTGCTGCCGCGTTTCACATCCTGCACGGAGTTTTCTCCCGCGACAGCCTCTTTTCGCACCAATAGTACCAGCCCTGAAGCGGGCAAGGATGCATTCATCGACGATCTGATGCCTTTCACCGAAAAACGATCGCCGAATCGGAAACTGATTTTTCTTTCGTCTATTTTGTTTTTCTATCCGCACGCCATTCTCCAATTCGCTCTGAAGACCGCATCCATTTTCTTTCCGAAAGACCTCAGACTTACCCAAAACGTACAGAATGAGGAAACTTCTCGCAGTCGCGGTCATCATCGTGCTGCACACCACCGCCTACACACAGGATCGTTGCGCTGCCATCCATGAGCACGGCAACAATGCCCGTACATACAAAAACCCACAAAGCGCAGACGCGGAGCATGCCACAAGGGCAGTATCTCCCGCGCAGCTGCAACAGACCGGCAGCATCACCCATGCGGGGTTGCGGATCGTCATCCCCGTGGTGGTGCATATCCTGTACCGCACCCCGCAGGAAAACATCTCCGATGATCAGGTCCGCTCCCAACTTGAAGCCCTGAATGCAGATTTCAACCGGGAGAACACCGATTTCGGGAAGGTGCCTCCAGTATTCGCTGCGAGGTCTGCCCCAACGGACATCCGTTTCGTACTGGCGACCGTCGATCCGCAGGGAAGGCCGACATCCGGCATCATCCGCAAACAAACAACGGCCCAGTTGTGGATCAACGACAATCGCATCAAGAGCAACCAATCCGGCGGCAGTGACGGCTGGGACAGCCGCGGGTATTTGAATATCTGGGTCGGGAAGTTGTCATCCTCCCTGCTGGGGTACTCAAGCTTCCCCGGTGCTCCGGCAGCGCATGACGGCATCGTGATCCGCCATGATGTCTTCGGCACACGTGGTGCGGTCTCCCCTCCATGGAACAAAGGACGAACGCTCACACACGAGGTGGGGCACTGGCTGGGACTGAAACACCTCTGGGGCGATGCACCCTGCGGCGACGATGGCGTCGACGACACCCCCCGGCAGAAGACGGGAAACCGCGGCACCCCGGTATTCCCCCGTGTCAATACCGGCTGTGACAATGGCGCCGAGGGCGATATGTTCATGAACTTCATGGATTTCTCCGATGATGCCTCGCTGCTGATGTTCACCAAAGGGCAATCCGCCGTCATGCGGGCTCAGTTCGCGGCCGGCGGCGTGCGCAGCGCCTTGCTGCTGTCGAAAGGGGCGGGAGAGCCATGGGCCCTCGCACCTGAAAATAAGGTATCCGTGACCGGTAGTGTCAGCGCCTATCCGAATCCCGCACGCTCCGCCATCACGATCCGCTTCGATGCGGCCGTCTCCGGCACATACGTCATCTGCGATGATGCCGGCCGGACCTTGCTGCGCGGGACCATCAAGGGGACTGCCGTTACCATTGACGTATCATCCCTGCGGACGGGCATTCACTTCGTACGGATGGATGATGGCAGGGTGCAGCGTTTCATCCGCGAGTGATAAGGGCCAGTCAACCGGTTTCATTTCCCAAATAAAACACAAACTCCTTCAGTTCCTCGCCATTGGGTGCATCGATGTGAAAAATTGTGCAATTTTACCGTTGAAACAACTTTTCACCATGAAGCATACCGCATTCATCCTCTGCCTGTCCTTGTCGATTTCCGAACAGATGATGGCTCAGGAAACCGGATCCGGAAATATCCTCAAGGATATCAAGGGGCTTGTAAAGCCGGCAGACAGCAGCGTTCCCCGGACCGATATCGCATCCGGACTCAAGGAGGCGTTGATAGTGGGGGCGGAGCTGAGCGGCAAAAAGCTCTCCGCAGTGGATGGTTTCTTTGGCAATGCCGTGCTGAAGATCCTATTGCCCCCGGAAGCTGTCAAGGTGGAGCAAAAACTGCGCGGCATGGGACTGGGCAAGCAGGTCGACCAGGCGATCCTTACCGTGAATCGCGCCGCAGAGGATGCGGCAAAGTCCGCCGCACCGATCTTCATCCAGGCGATCCGGGAGATGACGATCCAGGATGCGGCAGGAATCCTGCGGGGCGGCGATACTGCCGCCACGAGCTATCTCCGCGGCCGGACCAGCCTGACGCTTACGGAAGCTTTCCGGCCGGTGATCGACAAGTCGTTGGAGAAGGTCGGCGCCACCCGGCACTGGAATACGATATTCAATGCCTATAACCGTTTTGCCAGGGAGAAGGTCAACCCCGACCTTGCCGGCTATGTGACGGACCGTGCACTCTACGGCATCTTCATGCAACTCGGCGAAGAGGAGCGGAAGATCAGAAAGGACCCCCTGGCCCGTACGACGGATCTGCTGCGCAGGGTGTTCGGTAAAAACTGACAGGCATAAAAAATCAGGAGCCCGCATCATGCGACGCGGCTGCTCCTGATCGTTCCATGCAATATCGTCAAATGTCTATCGCCTCGCCGTAAGCCACTGCCACGGCTTCTTTCAGCGCTTCGCTCATCGTCGGGTGCGGGTGGACCGAATTGAGGATCTCCTGGTAGGTGGTTTCGAGCTTGCGGGCCGTGACGACTTCTGCGATCAGCTCCGTCACCCCGGCACCGATCATGTGTGCACCGAGGAACTCCCCGTATTTAGCATCGAATATTACTTTCACGAAACCATCAGTGTTGCCGGATGCGCTGGCTTTGCCGCTGGCCATGAAGGGGAACTTGCCCACTTTCACTTCATAACCGGCGTCTTTGGCGGCCTTCTCTGTGTAGCCGACCGATGCGATCTCCGGAGAACAGTAGGTGCAGCCGGGGATATTGTTGTAATCCATGCCCTCCGGCATATGGTGGTATTTCTTTTCGAGGTAGCCGATATGCTCCGCTGCGGTGATGCCCTCCTTGCTGGCGACATGCGCCAGTGCTTGGCCCGGGGCGCAGTCACCAATGGCATAGATGCCCGCAACGTTGGTCTGTCCGAATCGATCGACCACCACTCTGCCTTTCTCCGCTTTGATGCCGGTCTCTTCCAGACCAATGTTTTCGATATTCGAAGCAATGCCGACCGCACTCAGCAGGATGTCCGCCTCGAGCACCGTCTCGCCCGCGGCACTCTTCACGGTCGCCTTGACACCGGCGCCGGAGGTGTTCACGGAAGTGACTTCGCTGCCCGTCAGTATGGTGATGCCTTTCTTGCGGAATTGCTTCTCCAGTTCCTTGCTGATGTCCTCGTCCTCTACAGGCACGATGCGCGGCATGAATTCCACGACGGTGACCTTGGTGCCCATGGTATTGTAGAAA
>CAJBPC010000452.1 GCA_903957405.1 uncultured bacterium
ATCAATGCAGGACGACCTGTATCGCGGAAGAATTCACCGATGGCAGCACCGGCGAAGGGCGCATAGAATTGCAGTGGAGCCGGTTCTGATGCCGAAGCCGCGACAATCACCGTATAATCCATCGCTCCGAAATCGGTCAGGGTCTTCATCACGTTTGCGATCGTGGAAGCCTTCTGTCCGATGGCCACATAGATGCAATAGACCGTTTTTCCGGCTTGGTAGAATTCTTTCTGGTTGATGATGGTATCGATGGCGATGGCGGTCTTGCCGGTTTGACGGTCACCGATGATCAGCTCACGCTGGCCTCGGCCTATGGGAATCATCGCATCCACCGCTTTAAGTCCCGTTTGCAGAGGCTCTTTCACGGGCTCACGGAAGATAACACCCGGGGCCTTGCGCTCTAGCGGCATCTCATAAAGATCACCGCTGATGGGTCCCTTCCCGTCGATTGGATGGCCCAACGTGTTGATGACACGGCCGACCAGGCCTTCGCCTACTTTGATGGAAGCGATATTCCCTGTCCGCTTCACCTTGGATCCTTCCTTAATGTTGCCGCTCTCACCCATCAGTACCACACCCACATTATCCTCTTCAAGGTTCAGTGCGATGGCATTCACCCCATTCTCGAATTGAACCAGTTCTCCCGACTTCACATTGTTGAGGCCGTAGATGCGGGCGATACCGTCACCTACCTGCAGTACACTGCCTACTTCCTCCAATTCGGCGGAAGTGTTGAAATTATGCAACTGCTGGCGCAGTATAGCTGATATCTCATCCGGCTTAATGTCTATCATAAAAGACTGTTTTTAATGTTGATTAATGGTCACCTGAGCTTCTGGACATACATGTTCTCCACGAACTGGGTCTTAATCACCTGAAGGTCGCGCTTGATGCTTGCATCGAGTGACTGCCCTCCGATCTGGAGCACATAGCCTCCGATGATGGATGGGTCGACCTTTTCCTTCAGAATGACGCTTTTGCCACTCAGGTATGGAAGTGCCTCCAGTTTTGCACGCATTTCCGACTTTATGCTCTCGGAGACAGAGACCGCAGTAGTCAGTTCCGCCACTACGACCCCTTTATGATCAAGGTACATATCCTCGAATGCCTGACCAATTTCATTCAGTGAAAGGAATCGACCTTTACGAAATACCAGGTTGAAAAAAGACTGGCTGAGTTTGCTGATCTTTCCACCGAAAACTGCGTCAAAAGTCTTTGACTTCGCGTCGCTATTGACGACCGGGGATACCATCATGCGACTGAATTCCGGGTGATTCAGCCCATGAATCAACGCAATGTCCTTATGCACATCTTCCAGCTGGCCCGTTTCCAGGGCCAGGGAAAAGAGCGCTTTGGCGTATCTGTTGGCTACCTTGTATTGTCGCATGGGGGGTGTAGGTGATGCTTAAGATTATCTTTTTCCGAGCAACTGTACATCATCAGCCAACTGGCGGATGTAATTCTCCTGCTCTGACTTATGCTCGAGGGAACGGCGAATGACCTTCTCAGAGATCTCGATGACCATGTTTCCGATCTGATTTTTGACATCGGTCAGGGCAGCCATCTTCTGGTTCTGAAGGGCGATGTTGGCATCCGCCATGATCTTGCCTGCTTCGAACTTGGCTTGCTCCTTGGCTTCACTGATGATCTTGTCCTTTGTGTCTTTGGCCTCCTTGAGCATGGCCGTGCGTTCTTCACGGGCTTTAGCAAGCAGCGCTTCATTCTCACTCTTCAGCTGGGCCATCTCCGTCTTTACCTTTTCAGCGGTCGCCAAAGAATCAGCGATGGTCCGCTCCCGCTCGTTCAACGCACTCAGAATGGGGCCCCATGCGAATTTCCTCAATACGAAAAGTACGATGAGGAAGGCCAGCAGGGTCCAGATGATCAGACCGAATGACGGCGTTAAAAGATCCATATATGCTTCGTTTGTGTTTGTGTCAAAATGAGGAAAATGACTGCACCCGCGGCCCTTTGCTCTGGGTGCAGTTCAAATTCATTCACGGATCAGACGAACATCGCGAGGATACCAGCGATGACCGCAAACAGCGCAACACCTTCTACGAAGGCCGCTGTGAGGATCATACTGGCGCGGATGTCGTTCATGGCTTCCGGCTGGCGGGCGATGGCTTCGACGGCACCCTTACCGATCTGACCGATGCCGATACCGGCGCCGATTGCGGCAAGACCTGCCCCGATGGCACCACCGAAGTTGGCCAAAGGCGTCGCGCTCAACAGAACATACAGTAATTCCATACTTGTTTGTTTGTATTGTTTAAAAAAAGATTTTTAATGATGTCCCTCTTCATGATGCTCTCCCTCGAATGCCTGACCGATGAAGACTGCCGTCAGGTTCGTAAATATGAAAGCCTGTATGAATGCCACCATGACCTCGATCACATAGATGAAAACGGCAAATGCAATCGAAACAGGTGAGAAACCCCAGCCTATTCCTGTACTCAATCCGCCGAATATGAAAATCAGTGAAATGAGGCAGATGATGATGATATGCCCCGCCATCATGTTGGCAAAAAGTCGGATCATCAGGGCAAATGGCTTGGTGATGATACCCAATATCTCCACTGGGACAAGAATCCCCTTAACAAAACCGGGTACGGGGGGGTTAAAAATATGCGACCAGAAATGCTTATTCGTGCTTATTAAAATGACCACGAATGAAATCAGGGCGAATACCATGGTGAAGGCGATGTTGCCCGTGACGTTCGCAGAACCCGGAATCAGTCCGAAAATGTTATTGATGAGTATGAAGAAGAAAACCGTGAGCAGATACGGCAGATACCTTTCGTGCTTTTTCCCAAGGTTGGGCTTGGCAACCTCATCCCTCACAAATGTGATCATCGGCTCGATGGCATTTTGAATGCCGGATGGAGCCTTACCGACCCCGTTGCGCTTATATTTTGATGCGATGCCCACGAGAATCCACGTCAGCAATGCTAATGCGAGGAGCATCTGGGTGACATTGCGGGTCAATGAAAGGTCGAATACCTGCACATCGGGCCTGGGCTTGCCCTCAACATCCACGGCATATACCTGCCCGGCCTTGTACACCGCCATGCCGCTGGCACTTTTAAGCGTATCAAGGCCGTTTTCGTGCATGTAATGGCGGTCAAGCAGACGATAACCTTCATGTATTGTATGTCCGTGGTGAAACTTTGAAGACATGAACACAGAAAATCCATTCTCCTTTTGGTAAAGAATCACTGGCAATGGAATTCCTATGGGCTTCTTTGTACCATCCGCAGCCGTAATGTCGAGGAAATGATATTCATGGGCATCCATGATATGATCGAAAATCACCTCATTGGCATCAAAACCCTCTTTCTTAGCATGTCCTTCTGACACGCCGACTTTGGATTCGTCCCCACCTTCATGGGAGGGGTCATGCTGGGCCATGGACGCATATGGTAAAAAGGATATTTGAAAAGCAAAAAGCGCTGCCAGAAAGGATTTGAGCCGAATGCTTGCCATATTCACCCGTAAATTTGGCGCAAAGATAGGAAGCCGGGGGGTAAAAACCCACCCCGACAGGCAAAATCAGGTAAAAACAAGGCCGGGTAAGTCTGATGCCTGCCCGGAAACATTCATGCTTGATCAGTCAAAGGCCCACAGTGGGGACAATTGGGAAGAGATGGAGAGAGAAGATGGGTTCATGAAATCGTAGGTGAATCGCATCCGCCCCAGGAAATGGACCATTCGTCAACTTGATTTTCGCCACTGAGAAAGAAATATGTGTTTCGGCATTTTAAATGTCAAATGCTTCCTGTCCAACAATTGCAGCTTCCGCCTGATCGGAAAGTGTCGTTCATCCCGGGATGTAAAAAAACAGGTTTACAATCCCGACAACCGCATATTCTTCCCAAGCTTACCCCATATTTACGTTACAGTGAGTCGAACAATCATTACCCCGCCGATGCTTTTAATTCGGAACATGGCACGATAGATGTTGGATGGAAAACAAGAGAGCCGCTCCGTCAAACGCTTTCTTCGAATTGCAATTTATGCAGCCGGGCATACATGCCACCCTTTGTCATCAACTCCGCATGGGTCCCCATTTCTTTAACCTCGCCCTTATCCATCACCAGAATCCTATCTGCCTTCCGGATGGTGGATAGCCTGTGTGCGATTACGATGGAGGTCCTGCCGGAGATGAGCGTGTCGATTGCGTGCTGGATGAGTCGCTCTGATTCGGTATCGATGGACGAAGTAGCCTCGTCGAGGATCAGCACGGTCGGATCGTAAAGCACCGCCCGGATGAATGAGATGAGCTGCCGCTGCCCAAGGGACAGCGTCCCGCCCCGCTCCCCGACATGGAAATCATATCCGCCTGGCAGTTCGGTGATGAACTGGTGCATACCTATCAGCCTGGCAGCTTTTTCCACTTCCTCGATCCCGATACGGGGATTGCGCAAGGTGATATTCTCAAAAATGGAACCGGAAAATAGGAATACATCCTGCAAAACCACACCGATGTGTCGCCTTAAGTCATCCAGTCGATATGCCGAGATGTCTACCCCGTCGAGCAGGATATGTCCCTGGTCATGGTCGTATAGTCTGTTCAGCAAGCTGATCACCGTCGACTTCCCGCTACCGGTATGGCCGACAATGGCCAATGTCTCTCCGGACCTGACCATAAAACTAACATCCTTCAGTACAGGCTGGCCGGGCAAATAGGAAAACCCGACATGCTCGAAACATATTTCGCCTTTGGGTCGCTCCGCTACATGCCGTCCTTCGTCTGGCGCCACGTCGGGATTGTCCAGCACCCTGAAGACGCGTTCACTCGCCACCATGCCCATCTGCAGGACATTGAATTTATCTGCGATGACACGAAGCGGTCGGAACAGCAGGTTGAGCAGCAGGATGAACGATACGATATTGCCGGTGATTCCGGCGGCTTCCTCGGCCGGAATCATCAATGACTGATGCGCCGCAAACCAAACCAATAAACCCATCGAGAATGCCAGGATGATCTCCACAAAAGGGAAGAACACCGAATACGCGAAGATTGCCCGGACATTGGCATTTCTATGCTCTTTATTGATTACCCTGAACCGGTCCGCCTCCCTATCCTCGGCGGTGAACGCCTGAATCACCTGCATGCCGGTGAGGTGCTCCTGCACAAACGAATTGAGTGCCGCGACAGCATTGCGAACCCTGACAAAGGAGTGATTGACACTCTCTTTGAAATAATACGTGCCTATGAGCATCAGTGGGAATGGAATCAAACAGACCAGCGTCAGCTGCCAATTCGTGTAAAACATGGCGGCGAGTATGGCGATGATGGAAAGCATGTCTGCAATGATGGGAATCAGACCCTCCGAAAAAATATCATTGATCGACTCGATGTCGTTGATGGTGCGGGTGGTCAGCGTCCCGATCGGTGTCTTGTCGAATTGACGAAGGTTGAGGGAAAGGACTTTCCCGTATACGCCGTTTCGCAAATCCCTCACGACGGTCTGCCCGAGCCAGGCAGTAAGAAATGAAAATAGGAACCGCAACCCCGTCTCAATGAGCAGTACACCCACCTGGATGATGGTGATGTTCAGCAGCAACACCATCGCAGGATTGAAATCCGTGCCGCCTGGTGCCAATATGTCCGTAATGGTGTGATTGATCAGCAGGGGACGAATGGGCGCCAGCAGTGCCAGCAAAACCGACAAGGTGACAGAAGCCCAAAAACGTGACCGGTATGGTCTTGTATAAGTGAACACCCGACGAAGCTGGCTGAAATCAAAGAGTTTTTTTTTGCCGACCGTTTGAGACATGACCGTTTCGCTTGCTTTCAGAGATTTATGGACAAAGGGTATCCCTTATTCCGGCAAAGTACGAGAAATAATCCCAAGGAAAAGGGATGGGCTGGCGGACTCGAATCAATGATCTCATAAGGCAGTAAAAAAACATGAGTCTGAAAAATGGGTTCGCAACAATGGCCGACTCGGGCAACTGCCGCATTACGGTACATGATGATGTGAGGCATCGATCTTCCAATCCGGATCATTGCATCATTTCATCCTTCACCTCGACCTTACATGTTTCACAGCCAACCCTTGAAATGGCTTTTCCTGCACAAAAAAACAATGCGCGGATACTGCTGTCCCTGCTAGCCGCTGCAATCGAGGCCATCATGGCGTCAGCCCTCTAACCACAGGAATATCTCTATGAACAAAAAACTTTACGATCGATGTACACATGTCGATCTAGCATGTGCACTGCATCCCGAAGAATGAAAATGGTTTTTTGCTGGGTGCCAACACGGCATGTACCGTCTTGACTGATACTGATCCGTGAATATTTCCAGCCACAGCGCATATAACAAAAAGGTCTCGGATGAAATGCAGACATCGATCAATACGATCCGCACCTACATCAAATCAATCTACAAGAAACTCAAAGTGAAGAGCGATTTGGAACTTGCGAACATCTACCTGCGCAGCAGATGATATGGAAGCGTTTCCGCAGTCGTCCCCGATGCCTTATTCGGCCTTTTCCATAGCCGAATGGTAGGCCTTTATGAAGAGGGCACCGAGGTTCTTGTGAGGAGGGATGTAGTTCTCAAATCGTTCCTTCGACCCCCCTGAATTGAATTGTGCGGAAAGTCCTTTCCACATCGGCACCCATTCTATGTCCCTGCCGTTCCGCAGCTCTTCGTTGATGCTGCGAAGGATTGGTTCATTGACCGTTCGCGTACCCACCTCCTTGGATGAGATGATATGTGCGTCCGGGCATTTGTTCAGCACGTCATCCAGGTTGTGATACCCGCCACAGGAACCCAGGATGACGATCCGGGCGGATGAAGGCATCTGGGTGATGGTGTATTTAAGATGGTAACTGTGCCCCCTGTGTATCACAATGGTGGGTGCAAGGCCGGTCGCGTGGAGGTGTGCAAGGAGATTCGCCTGCGCCTTGGCATCCGGATCGTCGCCTTTTGCATTGTCCAATGGCAAGTTGGCATAGATCCAGATCTTCCTTCCTTTCACAGATCGGATCTCCACCCATTCCCTTGCCCTGGTGACGACCCATTCCGGCTTACCCGTGAAGAGCCCCATGTAGTTGGAAAAGGACTCGATGCCATCCTTATCTCCATAGAAGAAAACCAGTTGCACAATCCTGCCGGCACTGTCCGCCAGAGAAGGGTGATTGACCTTGTAGACCGGCGGGATTCCGAGCTTTGCGGACAGATCGATGGATGTGTCTGTTGACGAACGGAAGATCGTCTGCAGGATATCATAGATGACAAAACTCCGTTTATTGTCCGAGCTCCTGCTTGACGCCAAATTCACCTCTATCTCTCGGTCGATGAGTCTCTTGACCAGGGGTGTGGTGATGCTGCCGTAGGAGTCGGCGACATCCACCGCCTCTTCCAGCCCCTTGGTCTTATCAAGGCCCCGGGCAAAAGCGATCATAAGTCGTTGTGCGTTGCTGTCTGGCATACTTGACAGGAAATCATCCAGCTTGTTGTATCCTGCGGCCATTTTGATGAACTTCTTGAACCGATCGAAACGCACACTCATCAGGAGTCGGTCTCCACCCGCCAAAGACATCCGTTGCATCATCCGGGCATACACGCCATTGTAACTGGAGGTATAGATGATATCCTCCCCCAGTACGATGAGATAGTAGAGCTCCTGCGGCGTCAATGGTTCCAGGATGCGGAAACGAATAGCATCGGATTCATCATGCAGTGCATTGATCTGGTTTATGAATACTTCGTCGGCCTTACGCTTCATCATTCGCGGAAGTTCGATTGACGCGACAGGCGTATCTCTCGATCGCATCCGGTCTGCATAGCGGATCTGCGTCTGTACCAGCAATCGGAAATATTGCAGGCTGTCCGCCATGGAACGGGATATCTCCTCCATCGTCCGGCGACCATGCATGATCTCGTCCAGAAACGGGAAGTAAAGACGACCTCTCCTGCTCTCTGATATCTTCGTGATGGCCCTGACGAGGGTATCTTCACTCTTGCGGATAAGTTGTCCAAGCTTGGTCTGCGTTGCAGCCGCATAATCATAAAACTGATCCGGGTATCGCCGGGCGCAAAGCCGTACAAGGCTGTCAGCAAAAGGAACGTCATGGAAATCCTCCAACTGCGGAAGCACCCGCTCAGGATGAATGACAGTGAACTTCTGAAAAGCCCTGGTACGGGCATCCATATAACCAATATTTTCAAAAAAGACGGATCCGGGCGTCAGAATAAGAATATGCCCCACCTCATATGGATAACGATCAACGACAGGAGAAATGGACCTGCCCGCCTTGTCGTGATCGATCATTTCCGAGTAGGCTTGGAACAATAAGATCCCCTGTTCTGGCGGAATGACATTCCGGTTTCGACTGTCAATATACCCCTTTAGTAGTCCTTCGAGACCTGCCAGGTATTTCACCTTGATACGGTGGTCGATGACCCTGCTTTGCTCAATCGAGTCCTGAAGATCATCCGTACGACGCGTGTACATATCCGTCAGCAGCAAGTTCACTTCCATATCCGCGGTGAGTTCAATGAGGTCATCCTGCTTGCCATCAGATGCAAGCAGCTTCAACTGGAGCTTGTCGATGTCCTCATGCAGCTTCACCCGTCTGATATCAGGTTTCTGACGGGCGGTGTCTGGCATGGCCGTGGCGTAAATACAGCAAAACGCGCTTGCGATTATGGTCGTGAGTAACTTCAACATGGAACCTGTAGGAATGGCATGACAAATGTATGCCATTACAGGCTATACTGCCATCCGAAGCCTCGAAACTGTCGGAGATGGACGGATGGTGCGGAATCGGTTAACAATTTCATAACCCCTGTTTTAGTACAAGGACAACTGTAAACGATAATTTCGTGCAAACAATCTGTTAAATGGATCCGAAAGGGAAGAGAATCCTCGTGGCAGATGATGAGCCGGACATCCTGGAAATCATTGGCTATAACCTGAGGACGGAGGGATATGAAGTATTTACCGCCAAGGATGGAGAGGATGCATTGGTAAAAGCCAAATCCCTGAAACCGGACATCATACTGCTCGATGTGATGATGCCCCACCGGACCGGCATGGACGTCTGCAAGGCGCTTAGATCGATGCCTTCATTTCACGACACTTTGATTGTATTCCTGACTGCGCTCAACGATGAGATATCCCATGTGAGGGGACTCGAATTCGGGGCGGATGATTATATCAGCAAGCCCATCAGTCCACGGGTGCTGGTGACTAAGATCAACTCCCTTTTTCGCCGACACTCGAAAACCGATGAAAGCCAGATCATCCATCAGGGTGACATCACCATCGACCCCTCTCAGTTCCTGGTGATCTATAAAGAGACGAACATCAGCCTGGCGAAAAAAGAATTCGAATTACTGTATCTTCTTGCCTCAAGGCCCGGCAGGGTTTTCCTCAGGAACGAGATCCTCACTCAGATCTGGGGATCGGACGTCATAGTCGGTGACCGCACCATCGATGTGCATATCCGGAAGATCAGACAGAAACTCGGGATAGACTGCATCACGACCGTGAAGGGAGTCGGCTATAAATTCGATATCTAAAGCACGGGAGTCTGGTCCAATGTATTTGAAAATATGAACAGGCATGTGCTCAAAAAACAGCTGTAAAATCGTCCGAAACTGACCTTTAATCTGTATTTTCAAAGAGCTGTTCACATGCTTTATTATCAATACCCATTGTAAAAATGTTCGATACCAAGAACATCCCCCCACGTCAAATGTCCCTGTTCAATGCCATTACGATTTCCGTTGTGGCGGCATTGACGAATTTTATTTTCAATAGGGTATGGTGGGAATCGCTGGCGACATTTGCGGGCCTATTCATTCTGACATACAACCTTACCCATTTCATCATCCAACGATTCATCTTCCGAAAGATAAAGTTGATCTATAAGTTCATCTATCAAACGAAAGCCACAAAGAGGGAGGAGTTCTATTACAAGAACATACTGCCGCAGAAAAGCATGAAGGAAGTCAGTGAAGACGTGGAAAAATGGGCTGAGCAGAAAAAAGCCGAGATAGAACTCCTGAAGCAGAACGAAGCGTACCGGAAGGAATTCCTTCAGAACCTATCACACGAGATAAAGACTCCGATTTTCGCCATACAGGGGTATGTTGACACCTTACTGAACGGGGCACTCGAGAATGAATCGGTGAACCGGAAATTCCTGAACAGCACGGCGAGGAACATCGACCGGCTTGTCAACCTGATCGATGACCTCGATGAGATCTCGAGGCTTGAGTCAGGTGAACAGATCCTGAACAAATCGAATTTCGTGATACAGGATCTTTTCAGGGATGTCTTCGAATCCCTTTCCATAAAAGCGAAGGACAAGCAAACCCTGCTATTAATCAAGAAAGGCTGTGAATCCCCGGTGGTGGTCCATGCCGACAAGGAAAAAATCCGCCAGGTATTGATCAACCTGGTCGATAACGCCATCAAATATGGCAAGATCAACGGTATGGTGGAAGCCAGTGTCTACAACACTGATGGGAAAAACATACTGGTGGAAGTGAGTGATGATGGAATGGGGATCGCAGAGGAACACTTACCCAGGGTTTTCGAGAGGTTCTACCGCACCGACTACGGCAGGAGCAGAAACATTGGCGGTACAGGCCTAGGACTGGCGATATGCAAACACATCGTGGAAGCCCACGGACACAGCATCCATGTGCGGAGCAAACAGGAAGTCGGCACGACCTTCGGATTCACCCTCGACATAAGGGTGGATTGAACCGCTTCCGTCTATGTTGCATCGTTAACCGCCACAGCCTCCCCTTCCAGGACCTTATGCCGCCTACTGAACCATGACAGCGATGACACAATGGTGAGCGATCCGACGACGGAGAATAATGCGACCCCCCAGGCGAAATAATTCGACCAGCTGATATCGAATTTCATAGACTCCTTGGTGACCATCAGGATCACACTGCCCAGATACCCAAAAGCATCGGTGATATACATAAGGAATCCCACATTCGCTGCCATGCGAAAACTTGCGATGAGGCGTTCAAAGAAGATGCTGTTGAATGGTATATAAGCCATATACAAGCCGAGCCCAGTGAGCTGCATCCAAGTGGCTCCAGCCATTTGGCCTGTGATGAACAATGCCGATGAAACCCCTCCCAGCAGGAAACCGGCAAGAATGAGCATATGCACCAAACGCAATGCCAGCATATTCCGCCGCACAAGGACAAGAGATCCCATCATCAAAAGCACGACGATGGAAGTGATCGTCTCCGTCCGCGTGAATATCGCATAGTTCGATCCGTATCCAAGCTCCCGCCACATATTGGCCATGTAGTTGTCGCGGATATCACGGAGGATGGTAAGCAAGACATAGGTGATGGTCACCAGCAGGATACCCGTTCCAAGGGCCTGCATCAGCTCCTTTCGGTTCTGCCGTTTCATAGGAATACGACGGGTCCGTTCCTCTTCATCCCGTGCATCAGGAGGAGGGATACGCTCCATCAGGAACAGGAAGAAGGCGAGCGGCAGGGCAAAGACCGCACCGGTCATGAAAGGCATCCATTTTTCGGGTACAGCATGTTCCATCATCAGCCATTTGCCGACAGAACGACTGAAACCTCCTGCAAAAATGAAACTCACCGCCATGACAGAACCCGTCAGGTCCGTTGTCCGGCGCCCCTCCACATAACTGAAGATGACACCCCACAAGAACCCAAGCATGAAGCCGTTGATGAAAAAACAAACGAGTCCGAACCAATCGGGAGTCACCGCAAACAATAAAAGGCAAAGCCAAGAAACCCCCACCAGCGCACTCACCGTTATCCACCTGCCTGACCGCCGCAGCGAAGAGATGAAGAGGATTCCGTAGAATTTGCTGAGCATATAGCCGATCACCTGACTGATGATGAGCATCGTCTGATAGGAGAACGTACCGATATGCATGCCATCAAAAGCCGCAACGGTAAAGGCCTTCCGATAAGCGAACACCGATGCATAAGTCAGGAATGCCACAACAGAAGTATACAATGCAAGCATGCCGGGATTCTCTGCAAAATATCCTTGACGGCCTGTGGATGGGGGATTACTCAAAAGCAACTGATTGATGTGGCGACGTTTCCGTGATCAGCGAAGCGTACTTCCTCCGTACGGGTTGAAAGATGATAAGATACGGACTTTCCACATTTAAAAATCAAAGACGGCGGCGAATGTGGCAGAACGTCCCATCCCGTTGATGCCAGACCCATGTGTCCGGTAATCCTGATGGAGCAGATTGTTCAGATAGACTCTTATCGTCGCCACACCAAAATGGCAAGACCCGAACAGGTGCAGGACATTATACCCCGGGGTGCCTCCTTGAGGTATGCGGTTGTCTGACTTGTCGCCCGCTTCCAGCCTGCGTTGCGGATCAGCATGGTCGTAGAGTACGCCAGCCCGAAATCCTCCCTTCCCATATTCAGCAGAGAGGCGGCTGTTGAAGGGAGGCATGCGCCTGAGCGGCTCGTCGCGGGTGATGCTCTGACCGTGGGTCATCGCGGCAGATCCGGTAAATCTCCATCCCTTGAAGGGGCGATAATCCGCCATGGCCTCAAACCCTCGGATGACGCCTCTGTCGACATTCTCTTTTTGATAGACATCATACCCGCTGATCACCTCGCCCGTCTTGACTCTTGTAATGAGGTCTCGCAGGCCCGACCTGAAAACAGCGGCGTACCCGTTGAATGTCGGCGTTACATATTTCATTCCGAATTCCATATTGAGGGATTTCTCCGGACTCAGGTCATAGGCCGGCACCTCATATCGGAAGTCAACGATCCCAAGGGTTCCCATATCATCGATATTGGGTGCCCTGAACCCTTCGCTGGCATGTGCATAAAGGAAAAAAGATGTTCCGATCCTGTAGTTCACCCCACCCTGAAAAACGAGTGCACTTGGTGCAAGACTGACTTTCCCCAATGTGGCATCGGTAATGGCGGCACGATAAAGGTTGTAGCGAAGGCCTCCCTCGAACTGCAGCCTTCCAAAATCGAGATGATGCAGATTATACAAAGCGGCATTGAGGTATTTCGAAGCATTAGGATACAGGCCACGAAGAGACGTCATCGTTCCATTATCGAGATGCGTATCCACCCTCGAGCTGCGTACCCTGTCGACATACACTTCCATCCCCGTATTGGCTTTCCAGCGTTCAGCGATCTGCAAAAACAAGTCGGCACCGCTGGAAGCGGTCGACACACGATCGTCTTCAACACGCAAGACACGGCTTGTCCGCTTGCGCAGGTACCGCTCTTCATCAACCTGCTGAACATTTGCGAACATACTCAGCTTGCCGGAGTAGCTCTTCATAATGGGCTTCTCCAGCCGGATATATGCGAAACCCCTTTCTATCGGATCGGAATCATTGACAGCGAAATCCTCAAGGACGTACTTGTGGTAAACAGGCACATCCTGTTGCCGGAGATAGTGCATGGCAGCGGTCAGCACCCACTGATGGCCAAGGTCCGCCATCGCCTTCAAGTCAAAGGATCCTTCCTGATAGCCTGATGGCCGCTGGAAGCCTGTCGTATCTCCTCCTGCAAGATCTCCGAATTTTTTTCCGGAAGCGCCTGCCACGAAAGCAAAGCGCTTGCCTTCGAATCTGACCTCTGGCCGGATGGTATATTCCATGCCAGAGGTAGAGAGCCTTGTGAGGACTTTCTCCTTCCACTTGGATTGTTGCCTGAACTGCAATTCGGTGGTGAAGATATTGATCACACCCGTCAAGGCATCGCTGCCATACTGCACCGAACCGGTACCCTTGACGACTTCGATGCGCTCCACGATCTCCGGCTCAATCAACGTCATATACTGGTTCGGTCCATACCGAAAAACCGAATTATTTAGGCGTATGCCATCCACCATGATGAGGGTCTGATTTCCGGTAAGTCCACGCAAGAAAGGCGACCCCCCTGCATGATTTGTCTTTTGGATGAACAGGCCTGGTATCCCACTGAGTGACTCGGGAACCGTTCGTGATGCCTGGCGCTCCGCATCCTTTCGCGTAAGTATGTTCACCGTATAGGGGAGCCGGGATGCCTGCGCACTATGGCGGGTCGCCGTCACAACCACCTCTTCCATATTCCTTGCAGTATCCGACTGATCCTGCGCAAGGCCGTGAACACATGAAAGGAACATGTTCCCCAATGTAAAAACGAGTGTTGCCAACCGTTTACGAGACAGCATAACTTGCTCACTAAGATCAACCATGGCAAAAAGTTGAGGCTAATATAGGGTCTACTGAAAAAGTCTCAAACGGCTTCCCGGGATAAGAATTACCGAGAGTCGATTATACCTGATTTCACGAATAATATTCAGGAAAATATTTTCCAAA
>CAJBPC010000453.1 GCA_903957405.1 uncultured bacterium
AGGATGCTGCTCCTCACACTTACCATTGCATTGGGATGGTCATCTGACAGTTACGGACAATCCGATCAGGCAGAAGCAAGCATTAGCGCCATCATGCAGGAAACACCGGTGGCCGGACTGTCGGTGGCGGTCGTCAAAGGCAATAGAGTGATATACGCACATTCCTTCGGTTATATGGATCTGGAGAATCGAATACCACTTACGAACGACAACATCTTCCGCATCGCATCCATATCAAAATCATTTTCCGCAACATCCATCATGCAACTGGCAGAAAATGGAAAGCTCTCTCTTGATGACGATGTGGGTGATCTGCTCGGATTTCCGGTTCGGAATCCTAAATTTCCGGGCACCATCATCACCTTACGCATGTTGCTGTCGCACCGATCATCCATCAACGACAGCCAGGGATATTTCAGTCTCGACTCGATCGACCCTTCAAAGAATGCCGATGGGTCGAAATGCTACAACGACTATGAACCTGGTAAGGGATATCAATATTGTAACCTGAATTACAATCTGACAGGCGCGATCATTGAGAAGATATCTGGCGAGCGTTTCGATCAGTACGTGAAAAAACACATAACCGATCCGCTCGGATTGAAAGCGGGCTATTGTGTCGATTCGCTGGACGCTTCATCATTCGCGAAGATCTATGAATACCGTGCAGACTCCTCAAAATTCATCCACGCACCCGCCGCCTATGCGCCGCGGAGTGCAGAGATCGCCGCATATGTCATGGGCAGGAGCACGCCTGTTTTCTCACCCACAGGAGGTATGAAGATATCTGCGGTTGACCTTGCCCGTTATATGGTCATGCACAGCAGAATGGGAAGGTTTGAGGGCGGCAGGATCATCTCGAAAAAAAGCGCCGGCATGATGCGGACGGTGCTCTCCGAAAAAGAAGGATATGGATTGGCATTGCTGAACACGGATAAACTCATATCCGGAGAACGAATGCTGGGTCACACAGGATCGGCATACGGACTTTACAGCGCCATGTTCTGGCATCCAAAGAAAAAGTTCGGATTCATCGTGATCAGCAATGGGTGCCATCCCGGTTATAGCGAAGGGTTCAACACAGTGATCCGAAAGACAGTGAATGGCCTCTATGACGTTTTCATCCGTTAGATGAGTCGCCGGGATGCTATCCGTCAATGGTGCTTGGTCATTCAAGCAAAAACATACCACCAGACATCAGCATCCGGATGTATTGGCCTGACATCTTACTGACAATTGACTTTCGACATTTGGGTTCTGAAATCCGTTCAAGTTCCGGAAGCACCGTATATTTAGATGAATAAGTCAAGCATAAAATTTCCATTGACCAACGCAAATCGATCGGATGAAAAAAATACCCGTTGTCATCTTTTTCCTGACATTATTTTTCGCGGCAAACGCTCAACAGAACAAGACCAGAAAGATCTTTAACGGCAAGGACCTCAAAGGATGGACCGTTTCGCAAGGTGCCGATCAATGGTCTGCGTCCAGAGGTGTGCTTTTCGTAAAGAACAATCCGGAAAGAAAAGGATCCATATTATGGACAGATAAGAAATACAGAGACTTCATCCTTGAAGCGGATTTCCTGATGGGCGACGGAGTGGTCGACTCGGGCTTCTTCCTGCGATCAGAGAGCGATCAGGTCCAGATCGGGATCTCAGGTTCTTTGAAACGCGACCTCACAGGATCGCCTTACATACCGGGGAAAGGCTATCCCGTCGAAGCAAAGGGCGTCAAGGATCTGCTCAAATTGAAAGACTGGAACAGCATGAAGATCAAGGTCACCGGAAAATCCTATACGGTATGGCTGAATGGAATGGAAGTAATGACGTATCAGTCGACAACCATCGCGGATGAAGGACCGATCGGTATTCAATTGCATCCAAAGAATGAGATGTCGATCAGTTTCAGGAAGATCAAACTCGCAGAACTTTGATCACGCTTCAGTGCGGACACTGCGCAGGATCCCTATCGAAGATGATGGACTACCATATTCATGTGTCATCAGAGGGATGTCGGCTTACCGATCAAAGGCTTACCGGTTCTGAAACAGGTCCCTTTGAATAGGGCGACCTGTTCGTCTCTTTGGTTTAGTATCGTGATAAGGTAAACGCCCGTGCTCCGGCCGTTGTGCACTTCCCTGGCTTCTGCAGTAAGGATATCTCCGAGATGCATGGCCTTGATGAATGAGATCGTCACATCGAGGGCCACGGACAGGTTGTTGCGGTTGTTGCAAGCGAATGCGAAAGCGGAATCCGCCATGGAGAAGGGAATGCCACCGTGCACAATGCCAAAACCATTGACCATTTCCTGCCGGATGATCATGCGTATGCGGCTATAGCCCTCTCTGACCTCAAGCAACTCGACACCCATCCATCGGCTGAAATGGTCATTCTCCATCATGTGTGCAACAACCTCTTCGTGGATCGATTGGTGTTTCATTGTTCGTGTTTTTTATTCATTTCCCAAGGAATACCGGAGCTCTTTTTTGAAGGAATGCCTCGACACCTTCCCGGTAATCGTATGTAAGGGCGGCATCCTGCTGGAACCTGTCTTCCAGATCCAGCTGTGTGTCGAGGTCTTGTGAAAAGGACCGGCTCAGGGCATGCTTGGTGAGGGCTAAACTTCGGGTAGCCATGGCCGATAGTCGCTCCGACAATTGCATCGATTCCGCCACGAAGGTCTCATCCGGAAATACTTTATACACCATACCCAATCGCTCTGCCTCATCCGCACCCACTTTATCCCCGAGCATGGCAAGTGCCGATGCCTTTTGCCAGCCGATGAGTCTTGGAAGGAAATAGGTGCCTCCGCTATCCGGTATCAACCCTATTCGGGAGAAAGCCTGGATAAAACTGGCTGATCCGGCTGCGACAACGATATCGCAGCAGAGAGCGATATTGGCACCGGCACCTGCAGCCACACCATTCACCGCCGCCACCACCGGCTTGGCCATTGCACGGATCTTTTTTACGATGGGATTGTAATGTTCCGATAGGATCTGCGACATGGTAGGTCCGCCGGGGGCGGTTATCTCTGAAAGATCCTGCCCAGCGGAGAAAGCCTTGCCCATCCCGGTGATGCGCACGGCCCTTACCTCATGAAGACTCGCACACTGATCCAACCTTGCCTGGAGCAATATGGCCATCTCCCGGTTGAATGCATTGAGTTTGTCAGGTCGGTTCAGCGTGATATGCGCTACCCCGTTTTCGATATGAAAAATTATGGATGACATATAAAGCCTTATTGTTCTTTAAAGATAAACCAAAGCACCGGGCAGCCGCTTTCACTAATGACATTTGAAATGATCAAATGGCTCTCTGCAGTCTTCACATCGGTAAAGTGCCTTGCAGGCCGTTGAACCAAACTCACTAAGGCATTGCGTATGGGTCGACCCGCAGTGCGGACATTCAACGGGCGTCTGATCACCGGTGCGATGTGGGGGGGCTATTCCGTATGCCTTCAGCTTCGCCTTTCCCGATTCCGTCATCCAGTCCGTAGTCCATGCAGGAGAGAGCCGGGTCACGATCTCGAAATCAGTCATGCCGGCCGCATACATGGCCATACGTATCTGCATCGATATCATATCCATTGCCGGACAGCCGGAATAGGTTGGCGTCACTACGATCCGCCACCGGCCTTCTCCATTTTCCATGCTGATCCTCTCGACTGACCTTACGATACCCAGATCAAGTATCGAGAGTACCGGCAGTTCGGGATCCTTGACGGAATCCAGCAATTTGAGTATGTCCCTTTCACAGATCATGACGATTATTGAAAATCATTGGTCGTTTTGTTTCCTGCATTTGGTCTTCCTCTTGGCATGCAAACCGCAAAATCGAAATGTAGGGTTGAATTCCTGTTGGCAATCTTTTTAGGTGAGTCATGGATGCCGGCCCAGCTTCATTTGGCGGTAAGGGACCATCGGAGCGTGGGATCTTCACCACTCCTGGCCGGGGTAGGTCCGTTGAAGGAACTGCATTTCGGCAAGAATATAACCCAGGTGCTCCGTGTGCCTCCCCTCTTTGCCTCCTTTCTGAGACCAGCCCTCCTCAGGTACCATCAGGGTCGCTTCTTCAAAGACGGCCTTTGTCTTCGACATCCATTCTTCCTTGAAGGAGGAAGGATCGACTCCAATACCCGTGGCAACCATCTCCTGCTCAAAGATGGCAGGCATGAATAACTCACCCGTATATGGCCAGATCCGCACAAGCGAATCCTGCATGCGCTCATGGCTCTCATCCGTCCCGTCTCCGAGGCGTATCACCCATTCACTGCTCCACCTGCGGTGGTATGAAGTTTCTTTCAAGGCTTTTTCAGCTATGCCCGCGAGTTGTACATCAGCCGATCGCTGCAGCGCTTCGTATTGCAGGAGCTGGAACTCGCTGAACAGGTACTGCCGGAGTATGGTAAATCCCCAGTCGCGTTTTGGCAATTCAAGCATCAGAAGATTCAGGTATGATCGTGCATCACGCAAATAGGCGAGGCTGTCTTCCGAAGCTCCATGACCGGTGATTGAAGCGGCATATTGGTATAGGTATCTCGACTGACCGATGAGATCCAAAGAGATATTGGTGATGGCAATGTCCTGCTCTAAAACCGGCCCGTGACCGCACCACTCACTATTGCGGTGGCCCAGGATCAATGCATTGTCGGCTAAATGTAGCAGGTAATTGGAAAGGGACATCGTTGAACATTATTTCACTGGTCAAAGAGTATCATATCTTCTTGAGTCGCGGCATCATGGGCATAAAGCCGATTGCGGTGAGGTTCACATGTTTTTCACAGCTTCCGGCAGTTCGTAGAAGGTGGGGTGTCGATAGACCTTATCATTTGCCGGGTCATAAAGACTGGAGGATTCTTCAGGGTTTGACGCATGGATGTACTTGCTTTCCACCACCCAGATGCTGACGCCTTCCATCCTTCGCGTATAGACGTCGCGGGCATTTTCCATCGCCATCTGCGCATCGGCTGCATGCAGGCTTCCGGCATGCTTGTGGTCAAGCCCCTGCCTGCTGCGGATGAATACCTCCCACAGAGGCCAGTTTTTTTCCTGTACGGAAGAAGAAGGTGCTGGGGAACTGCCACCCGGCGCATCCGGGATATCACCATAGAGGTATTTGCGTGATTGAAATGACATTTTTTATGATTTATGCGGCAGATGCCTTGACCATTGATTTCTTATTTGCATGTGCCAGTGCCGCTTCGCGCACCCAGCGTCCTTCTTCGTGTGCCTTTCGGCGGGCTTCAAGTCTCTCGCGGTTGCAGGGACCGTTGCCTTTCACCACCTGCCAGAATTCATCCCAGTCTATCGCCCCGAAATCATAATGACCGCGCTCCTCGTTCCATTTCAGATCAGGATCCGGAAGCGTCATGTTCAGAACCTTCACCTGTTCCGCAATCATGTCTATGAACCGCTGGCGCAGTTCATCGTTGCTCATGCGTTTGATCTTCCATTTCATGCTCAGGTCTGAATGGGTTGATTCACTATCCCTCGGACCAAACATCATCAGCGCCGGCCACCACCATCTGTCAATCGCATCCTGGCACATGGCACGCTGTTCAGCGGAACCGCGACTCAGCACCAGTAAGGATTCAAAACCCTGCCTTTGGTGGAAGCTTTCTTCCTTACAGATCCGTACCATCGCCCGGGCATAGGGTCCGTAAGAATTCCGGCAAAGCATCACCTGATTCATGATGGCGGCGCCATCCACCAGCCAGCCGATTGCGCCGATATCCGCCCAGGTGAGCGTCGGATAGTTGAAGATGGAGGAATATTTAGCCTTTCCGCTGTGCAGATCTTCAATGGTGGATTCGCGCGTCACACCCAGCGTCTCTGCGGCAGCGTAGAGGTACAGACCATGACCGGCCTCATCCTGTGCCTTGGCCAATAAGACGGCTTTTCTTTTCAAGCTGGGTGCCCTTGTGATCCAGTTCCCTTCAGGGAGCATCCCCACTATTTCGCTGTGCGCATGCTGGCTGATCTGCCGGATAAGCGTTTTCCGATACGCATCCGGCATCCAGTCCCGGGGTTCGATCTTCACCTCATTTTCAAGCTTCCCGTAAAATATACTTTCAAAATGCTCCATGGCTTTATCATTTGGAAACATACCCGTAAAGTTATCTAATTTACTAACAACCGTTAGTACGAATCGTTCAGTGCAGGAGGGACCTCAGCGGATGTCATAATTCACGGTGACTTGCTCTGTTCGC
>CAJBPC010000454.1 GCA_903957405.1 uncultured bacterium
AACCTATCGCAATATGCTGTGCCAGGTCCATCTTTATCATTGATTATTTCTAAACTTTTTTGCTTATGCTGCGAAGATAATCGATCCGTCACGCAACATGATCTTTTGACTGCCACGAACCGCCCATCCGGGTTTTATTGAATCCAGACAATGGTCTCCCACAGGAGGTTTAATCCTCGTCATGCATTTGACATGAATCATTGCCTCATCCGGATTCAATGTGCTTGAGTATATTTGACCTTCTTTGCAGCGCTTCATGGCTTTCATCTTCCAGGTGAATGGGTTTTCACATTCAAAAACAGTCGACCGTTATGAATCTACTCGCGCAACTCAAGACAATCAGGATTTTTGCATTTGACATGGATGGCGTACTGACAGACGGAGGTCTGTGGCTGCATGCTGACGGGGAGTGGGTGAGGAGAATGCATATAAAGGACGGGTATGCACTGCAGCTTGCCGTAAAAAAAGGGTACGGCGTCTGCGTCATTTCAGGGTCAGTTTCCATACCGGTTACACACAGACTTGAAAAACTGGGCATAAGGGATATTTTCATGGGGGTGTCGGATAAAAAAGAATGTCTTGAAGCTTTTGCCCGCAGCAGGGGCATCGATATGTCCTTGGTTTTGTACATGGGTGATGACATACCGGATATGGATGTCATGAAGGCTGCGGGAATTTCATGCTGTCCGTCTGATGCCGCCACTGAATTGAGGGACTTCGCCACTTATATTTCACCAGTCCGTGGTGGAGAAGGTTGTGCAAGGGATGTCATGGAGAAGGTCTTGAAACTTAACGGCCACTGGGATGACGCTGCCGGCATCAGAAGTATGTAATAAAGCTTAACTTTCACTTTATGAATCTGCCTGCTGCATTTCTCAGGTTGGTGCGTTTTCCAAATCTGGTCTTCATTGCATGCACCCAGGCATTGTTTTATTTCTGTATCATGCTCCCGCAGCAGACTGCGTTTCCGGGATCAATACTTACACTTGGGCGGACTGATTTTTTTCTGGTGATGGCGGCGTCTGTGCTGATTGCAGCAGGCGGTTACGTCATCAATGATTACTTTGATCTGAACATTGACAAGATAAACCGTCCAGACACGCTGGTGATTGAAAAGTTGATCAAGAGAAGATGGGCGATGGTATGGCATTTGATCTTTTCGATCGGTGGTTTAGTGTTAAGTTTTCTGATCAGCATGCGCATCGGAAATATCCTACCTGCCTTGTTCAACAGCCTGGTAGTGCTGATGTTGTGGATGTATTCCACCACTTTCAAGAGGCAGTTGCTGGTTGGGAACATCATCATCTCCCTACTTACTGCATGGGTGGTGCTCGTGCTGTATGTATGCGAGGTGGGCATGAGATTCGTCAGAGCTGACCGCAACCAGCTTGGACTCATCATCAGCATTTATAAAATGGCGATTCTTTATGGAGGTTTTGCATTCATGTCTTCTTTGATCCGCGAAGTGGTGAAGGATATGGAGGATATGCATGGGGATGCCCGGTATGCCTGTCGGACCATGCCCATTGTTTGGGGTGTCCGGGCAAGTAAGATCTTCACTTCCGTATGGATTGTCGTATTGTTCTTTTCCGTCTTCGCTTTAGCCGTCTATTCATTCATCATCCAACGATGGATCTTCGGGGCCTATCTTACTGTCGGTGTCATGCTCCCGTTACTGGTGTCGTTGTTCCGTTTAAGGGATGCTTCGGATATCAGGGATTATAGAAACCTGAGCAGATTGGTGAAATTCGTGATGCTATCGGGGATCTTGTCCATGGTACTTTTTCTGTTGGATGGGACATAAGAATTATTCATCCCTGTCTCATTCTTCAGCATATCTCAAGCGCAGATACTTCGGGTAGAACATGATCAGTTGCATGAACACCAAAGGTTTCCCCTTGAATAGAAACCCAATTATTTTCAACATGCATTTTACAGCCGAGTAGTCTGCAAAATGCACCCAATGATAGCATGTGTATTTCAAATGCATTCTGTCTTCCTTGTTAGTTGGATTGTATGGATATTCATGGAGCATCTTGTTGAACAGATCGAATTTTATCGGCCAGTCACTTTTAAAAGGCAGTAGCCTGTTTCTCTGTACAAGCCTTTCAACATGTTGATTCTGATGTATGAATAAAGTCGCATTTTGAACATAGGCGATGTTTGGATTTACTTTGG
>CAJBPC010000455.1 GCA_903957405.1 uncultured bacterium
AGACTTTGCAACCATCAACCCTCAACACATGCCATATGCAGGAAAAATATTCAATCCTAACTTCCGCCTCCCCTGAAAGGGTTTGGAATATCTGGTCGGATGTAGAAAATTGGCATCGTTGGGAACCTGCCTTGAGACAGGTCAAGCAAAACGGGGTTTTTGGACTGCAAACGAAAGGGATGCTGGCATCGGAATATTGGCCCAATACTCCTTTCAACATTTCGTCCTGTGAAAAGAATTTCTCCTATACCGTCCACACGCGACTTCCATTCGCACAAATGTATATTAAGCGACTGATCGGTTACAACAACAACAAAACGCTCATCATGAATGAAGTGTGGATAGAAGGTCCACTGAGCGGACTTTGGTGGCGATTGATCGGAAAGAAATACAAGGAAATGCTTCCTCAGATCATGGAGAAATTCAAGCATCTTGCCGAAGGTTGATTTTTTTGATTCTTAGCCGGACAGCCGTCCCGACTGATACACGGGCTTTGAGATTTCCCGCATTGTGGCTTGTATTCTCCCTGCATTAGAACTCTTACACTTTGCACATCATGCTCCATTCAGGCTGACTTCGTCTGGATTCACTAGTCCATGCACGTTTTTTATGCCCGCCGATTTGTCCGATATCAGTAAATTGGATGTTAAATTGGCTTTATGCGGATGATTCTTTTCTTTTTATTGGTTTCCTTTTTTTCTGCCGGTGCGCAGCAGCTGCCCACGATACCTGAAAAAACGATCGGACTACAAAAGATGAACGGTTTTTTCACCTTGTATCATGATGACCGGCTGGGGAAATTGTGGATGGAGGTCGATCGATTCGATCAGGAGTTTTTATATGTGATGTCTCTGCCGGCGGGCCTTGGTTCGAACGATATCGGCCTGGACCGGGGTTTGTTGGGAGGGGGAAGGGTGGTGTTGTTTTCCCGGGTCGGTCGGAAGTTGATGCTCACGGAAACAAACCAGCAATACCGGGCGAATAGTGGAGATTCCAATGAACGCAGAGCGGTGGAGCAATCGTTTGCCCGATCTGTGCTTTGGGGTTTCCCCATTGAGGCGGAATCCGGAAATCGGGTACTGGTGGACGTGACGGACTTTCTCAACCGGGACGCGATGCAGGCTGCGAATCGGATCCGAAAGGCACAGCAGGGATCTTATGCAGCAGACAAAAGCCGTTCAGCCCTTTTCATGCCGTCGACAAGGAATTTCCCGTTGAATACGGAGATGGAATCGACCGTCACACTCGTCAACACCGACGGTGTGACAGGCGGTTTTATCCAGTCCGTCACGCCCTCGCCGGAAGCCATTACGCTCCGCATGCATCATTCATTCGTGAGTCTGCCCGATGATGGTTTCAAGCCGAGAAAGCTGGATCCGAGGTCTGGATTCATTTCGACGTCATTCTTCGACTATGCGACACCGGTAGATCAACCGATCGAGCGGCACTTCGCGATAAGGCATCGCCTGCAGAAAAAGGACCCTACGGCCGCTGTCAGCGATCCGATCAGGCCGATTGTGTATTACCTCGACAACGGGACCCCGGAACCCATTCGGTCGGCTTTATTGAGGGGTGCATCCTGGTGGGATCAGGCTTTTCAGGCTGCCGGTTATCGCAATGCTTTTCAGGTGAGGATGCTGCCGGATTCGGCAGATCCGATGGATATTCGTTATAACATGATCAACTGGGTGCATCGTTCGACCCGGGGATGGAGTTACGGGGCATCCGTGGTGGATCCGAGGACCGGTGAGATCATCAAGGGTCAGGTGTCGCTGGGTTCGCTGCGGGTACGACAAGACTACCTCATCGCACAAGGGTTATTGGCTCCTTTTGGTGATGGGATTCCAGCCACCGACCCGATGCTTGTGATGGCATTGGCAAGGCTGGAGCAACTATCGGCACATGAGATCGGTCATACGCTTGGCCTGATGCATAACTATGCATCCAGTGTGAATGACCGCGCCAGTGTCATGGACTATCCGCACCCGAAAGCCGAGATCGACCCAAAAGGTAACATCGATCTGCGAAACGCTTATGACGACAAGATAGGGGAGTGGGATAAGATGGCCATCACATGGGGATATCAGGATTTTCCCAAGGGGACGGATGATCGGCAAGCATTGGAAGGGATCATCCGGAAGGGTATCGGCATGGGGCTCCTGTTCATCAGTGATCGGGATGCCAGGGCGGCCGGAGGGGCGCATCCAACGGCGCATCTCTGGGATAACGGCAGGGATGCAGCAACGGAACTGACCCAGATACTCAAGATCCGGCGAAGGGCCCTGGACCAATTCGGACTGAACAATATCAGGGAAGGGATGCCCGTAGCCATGCTTGAAGACGTGCTGGTGCCCGTATACCTCAGCCATCGCTATCAGGCGGAAGCCGCGGTGAAGACCATCGGCGGAGTGGCTTATGCATACAACCTGAAAGGCGATGGACAGCCGGCTCCGCGCATCGTCTCTGCAGACATCCAGCGAAAATCCTTGGAGGCGATCCTGGAGTGCCTGTCCGCAAAAGAACTGGCATTGCCGGCGAGCATCGTTGACATCATCCCGCCCCGTCCAGCAAACTATGACCTTACGCGCGAGTTGTTCAAAAAGAGAACCGGTCTGGTCTTTGATGCCCTTTCCCCCGCTGAGACCGCTGCCGATCTGCCCCTCAGCCTGCTCTTTCACCCCGAGCGGCTAAGCCGATTGGTGCAGCAGGAGGCAGTTGGCGGATTGGGTGTCCGCGAGATGACCGGGAAGATCATTGATGCGACATGGAAAGCTCCAAGGAAGAAGGGTATGGAGGAACTCATTCAGCAACAGACCGAACAAATTGTGCTGACCTATCTGCTGGCGGCTTCGGTGGATGAGCAGGTTTCTTTCCCCGCACGGGCCGCCGTCAGAAAAAGACTACAGGACCTCAAACGGCACATTGATGAAAGAATCAAGGCCTCCGCTTCGGATCCGGCTTAC
>CAJBPC010000456.1 GCA_903957405.1 uncultured bacterium
AAGGGATCTTACATCACAAAAGCTCCTGCCGCAAGAACTGACCCGTATGGCTGGCTTTGACTTTCAACAAGCCCTCCGGACTGCCTTGGTATAACAGCTTGCCGCCACCATTGCCGCCTTCCGGCCCCAGATCGATGATGTGATCGGCAACCTTGATCACATCCATGTTGTGTTCTATCACGAGCACGCTGTTGCCGCGACCCACCAGTTTCTGAAGGACATCCAACAGATGGCCGATATCCTGGAAATGAAGTCCGGTCGTGGGTTCATCAAGTATATAAAACGTTTTTCCCGTGTCCTTTTTTGCTAGCTCCGCAGAGAGTTTCACGCGCTGCGCCTCTCCACCGCTGAGCGTCACGGCAGACTGGCCAAGCGTGATATAGCCCAGCCCCACTTCATTCAGCATCCTTATCTTCCTGTACAAATACGGCACCGAGATAAAGAACTCCACAGCCTCCTCGACGGTCATGTCAAGCACATCACTGATGGATTTCCCCTTGTAGCGGATCTCCAGCGTCTCCCGGTTGTAGCGCTTTCCGTTGCACTTCTCGCAGGGCACATACACATCCGGAAGAAAGTTCATCTCGATCACCCGCATGCCCCCACCCTCACAGACATCACACCGCCCGTGCTTCACATTGAACGAAAATCGTCCGGGTGCATACCCCCTGACCTTCGCCTCAGGTACGGCCGCGAACAACTGACGGATCTCCGTGAAGAACCCACAATACGTGGCGGGATTGCTGCGCGGCGTCCGCCCGATAGGAGACTGGTCGATCTCTATCACCTTATCTATTTGACCAAGTCCCTCCACGGCCTTGTAGGGCATGGGCGCTGCTTTGGATCCGTAACAATGTTGACTGAGGATCGGATAAAGCGTCTCATTGATCAAAGTCGATTTCCCACTGCCGCTCACCCCGGTGACCACGACAAGCGTACCCAGCGGAATGGATATATCCACGTTCTTCAGGTTGTTGCCGGATGCACCCAACAGGTCCAGCGTTTGACCATTGCCCTTCCGCCGCTCTGCAGGCAACTCGATCTTTTTCTTTCCCGACAAATAAAGCGCCGTCTCCGAACCCGACCGCAGCACTTCCTCAGGTGTGCCCTGCGCCACCACCCTTCCGCCATGCTTTCCGGCACGCGGACCGATGTCTATCAAATGATCCGCAGCAAGCATGATGTCCTTGTCGTGCTCCACCACCAGTACGCTATTGCCAATATCCCTGAGATTTTTCAAGGCCGTGATCAGCCGCTGGTTGTCGCGCTGATGCAGACCGATGGATGGCTCATCCAGGATGTATGTGATGCCCTGAAGCTTCGACCCTATCTGCGTCGCCAGTCGGATGCGCTGCGACTCACCACCGCTGAGCGTACGCGTCGGTCGGTTCAGGGTGAGGTAATTCAGTCCCACATCGAGCAGAAAGGCCGTACGCTCCCGGATCTCCTTCAAAATATCACGAGCGATGGTTTGCCGCTTCGTGCTCAACGAACCCTCTATCCCACTGAACCAGGATGCGAAATCATCGAGGTTCATGTCACATAACTCGGAGATGTTCTTGCTGTTCACCTTGAACCAAAGACTTTCCCTTTTCAGACGCGTACCCGCGCAAGTCGGACAATCCGAAAGCTGCATGAATTTCTCCGCCCAATCGCGAATGGCATCACTGCTGCTGTCATTGAACCAGCGTATGACCATGCGTACCACCCCTTCATACTCTTGCTCATGGGGTGCGGAAACTTCTTCCGGCACAGCTTCCAGCTCCCCGGGAGCCTCCTCTGTTCCATATAGGATGATGTTAAGATGTGATTCCGACAGCTGCCTGACCGGCACCTTCAGACTGAACTTATGCTTCTTCGACAACTGCTCCACTTGTTTGTACACAAAGGCCTCCCTTGCCTCGCCCAACGGAGCGATGGCGCCCTGCTCGACAGACAACTCACGGTTAGGAATAACCGAATCTGTATCGACCCGAAATATCTGTCCCATTCCCTTGCAATGCGGACATGCACCGTAGGGAGAATTAAAGGAGAACATGTTCGGCGAAGGCTCTTCATAAGAGATCCCCGTTTCAGAACACATCAGCTGTTTGCTGTACTGGACGACCTTCGACGACTCACCGGCCTGCACGAACACCAGATCCTTACCCGTCTGCATGGCCTTCTGCAGACTCTGCCCCAATCGCACACGCATCTCCTGCGTCACCTGCATCCTGTCGATCACCAGCTCTATGTCATGGATCTTGTACCGGTCCACCTGCATCTTCGGAACCAGGTCCACCACCTCCCCATCGACCCGCGCCTTCAGATATCCCTTCTTGCGCATGTCTTCGAACAACTCGCGATAATGACCTTTCCGTCCGCGGACCAGGGGAGACAGCAGCACGATCTTCTTCCCGCTGAACTTGCCGAAAATATCCGCTACGATCTCTTCCTCACTGAACTTCTCCATCCGCTTCCCCGTGTTGTAGGAATACGCCTCGCCGATCCGCGCAAACAAAAGCCTCAGGAAATCATACACTTCCGTAATCGTGCCGACAGTGGAGCGCGGATTCCTGTTGGTGGTCTTTTGCTCAATGGATATCACCGGAGACAGTCCCGTGATCTTGTCCACATCCGGCCGATCCATGTCCCCAATGAACTGACGGGCATAGGCCCCGAAAGTTTCCATATAACGCCGCTGCCCCTCCGCAAAAATGGTGTCAAAAGCCAAGGATGACTTCCCGCTTCCACTGATGCCCGTGATCACCACAAGGCTGTTTTTAGGAATGGAGATATCCATATCCTTCAGATTGTGCACCCTTGCACCCTGTACTTCGATGGCATCCTGCATGTTGCGGCTGTATTTAATACTTGCACCAAAGGTACTCAACAAAGGGAAGAAGCATCCCCACTTTCCCTCCTCCCTGGAACTGCCCGCCGAAAAAAAATGGAAATTTTTTTTGGATGATACACTTTCCTTCGCATAAATTTGTACTAGTTCTTTGGTATTCTTATCCAGAAAGGCTTAGGGTTATGGCCCGTTGAAGCCTTGACAACCTCTCCGCTCCGGTGGAAAAGGTGCCAATTCCATCTTCTGTTCCAACAGAAGGCAGATAAGTCAGATCCAAGCTTTACATATACTTGATCAATATATCGAAGCCCTTCTGACCATCGGAAGGGCTTTTTCATTTCCCCCATCCGAAAGGCAATCGTCACCATGGACACTAATCCCAAGGGATCAACCGACATTCCGAAAACAAGATAGTGACA
>CAJBPC010000457.1 GCA_903957405.1 uncultured bacterium
TGCCGTCTTCACATCGATGCCGTCCTCGTCGCGGGGCAGGGTCTCCAGGCCGGCAACCTTGATGTCGAAGTCCTGGCGCATCATCTCTATCAGCGTGATGTTCGCCATGGTCTCTTCCTCACGCGAGCGGATGACATATCCTTTGTGCGTGGACTTCCGCAGGATCTCTATCGGCATCAGCAGGATCGGTGCATAACGGGGACGCTCACTCGCATCCGTCTCATACCATTTGAGCATGCCCATTACGAGGTAGAGCGTGTTGGCACCATTCTCCTCAAGGGAGAGTTTCGAATTCCGGTACAGATCGGTCAGTGCCTGCCGGGCTTCCGTATCCTGCAGGTAGCAACGGATCCGCTTCTGTGTGAGTTCATGCCGCACCAGATCTGAGAGCGGATCGGAAGCATTCATCCGCCTGTAGATGCCCGCATCCCTTGGGGGATTGTCCCAGTCGGCAGGCCGCGGGTATAATTGAAGTTCCTCATTCCTGGAAAGCAGATCCTCCATTTCCGAGAGCTGTGGCGTGATCAACTGTATCAGGCTGCGCGTGACGCGCATGTTGAGCAGGTTGTTGCGGAGTGAAAGGTCGAGCAGCTTTCTTTCCCACAGTTGTTGTTTGGTGATGGATGCAAGCGGGTCTTCACCGGGCTTCTCCCCGACCGTGATCACAGTAGGTGCGGCAGCGGAGCGTGTTGCCGGCTCATCATCCCTGACCACCCACCCGTCGGGTGTGAGTACCCGCAGTGGCAGGGGCCTTATCTTCCCGAAACGGGCACGCTTGACATCGATGAACAACAGGAAATCCTCGGGCTTGAGTAAATGTCCTTCCGCATTGCGGACGGCCGCTTCAAAATCGATATGACTGCCTTTGTTCATACCCACGGCATCGAGCAACAGCATATCGTGGATGCCTTCGGCGATGCGTTTGGTGAGCAGGGTATGGTCATCCGCCACGGGATCTGCGAAACTGTCTTCCACGAGCCATAGCCCCGTAAACGCATGACCCTTGACGACGACGATCAACGGATGCAGTCCGGCCGCCTCGGCACAGGCGGCAAAAAGCAGGCTCATGTCGAGGCAGTTGCCCAGGCCTTGTGAGAATAACTGGTCGCAGAGGCGGATGCGCTGGCCGGCCTCTTCGAAAGAAGCCGGTGCGGATACATAAGTGATCTCCCGCTCTGAGATGGCCTGGTAGATGGCTGCAGCCTGCTTGTGCACCCTGTCGGGATTTCGACTCTGGTACTCATCAAGCGCAGGACGGCCGGTCCATTCGCCAAGGATCTCCGCCGATCGCTTGAGCACCTCACTGATCTTTGGGTGGTTGGGCGTAATGAAAGCTGCCAGCAATTCGGGCATGGTCTGAAGTCCCTGCCATTGGTCAAAAGCAAGGATGATAAGATCGCGTTCCTGTGTGTGCAACACCAGGCCTTCCTCATCCGAGAGCTCCAACAACAGCATTCCGTTCACCCGCTCGGTCTGCTCCACAAGCACCGACCAGGACATTGGGAAATCCATTTCGGCGGGGGACCAGTAGCTGCGCGGCGGAATCGCGTCAATATAGAAGGTCTGCTCCCGGAAGATCTCCGGAGCCGCATGGATCTTAAGCACAAGCGGCCCCGTCACGGTATCCGAATCGTTCAGGATCCTAAGGTCCCTGAAAAGCGGGATATGATTCTGCTGCATGGCCGCATTGACAGACGGCGCACAGGAAATGGTTAGGGTGAATGACATGAGTTGTATGTAAATATAAGCGATTCAAATATAATCATGCATCAAGGGCATGGTTGACGGGAGATTGGAAACCACATGGAAGTTCCTGGAATGTTGATATTAAAACATGTTAAAGGGATGACAATTCAGTGCAATATTCCGGCATGATGCTCATACCGAACCCATTATTCGCATCTTAGCATTTCAATACTCTGCCATGAATCACGCATATCCCTTCCTTGCCGTCCTGTTCGCCACGCTGAACGGCTGCAGCTCATTCTATTTCAGCAACCCGCAGCCATCTGATCGTCAAGATCATCAGTCCATTCCCAAAGTCCTGCACGGCAGATGGTGGATGGTAGAAAGTCCGGAAGATCAGCCCGACAGATCGAAGCACAATGGCTATCAAGTGGATGGAAAAAACATCTGGAGTTTTGAGTCAACAGAGGAAGCCGTGATCGACAGGATCCTGCTGCTCAGCGAGATCCGGGATAGCGCGGAGGCAAATAGCGCGCCCTTCCGATCGCTGCGAGAAGAAAAATATGATTCCGTCAACAAAAAGATCGACACGATCGACAACTACATCCTGCACAAAGGACTCATCCATGCAGTGGAGAATGATGTCCTTGACAGGGGACGCCCTTTTCGCCGTTCAGGTGATACCATCCGCTTCACGAGGATCGATACCACCTGCTTCGAACTGGGCCATTACCTGTCAGTACGAACAATCGGTGACGGCCTTTTCGTGCTGAACTTTAAGGATGGTTCGGACAGAAA
>CAJBPC010000458.1 GCA_903957405.1 uncultured bacterium
ACGGCTCCTGAACCGCCGGCGGGCAACAGTCCGGTATGGAACGCATCATCATTCACATATCTGAAAAATGCAGGTACGGGCTTCAGCCAAGGGCACTACCATCAGCATTTGAAATCCGGTTTCAGCGATATCTCTCTTGATGCCGACAGGCGGTTTCGATTTGCGAAGAAGCCTTCCGACATCGTCATTAAGACGGGTATTTTCCCGATATATCCGAAGAGCAGGATCAATGTCCAGGTCGACGAGAAATTTTATCTGCTCTGGGGTTGCCGTCCGGCTTCCCTTCAGTTCATGATCTACGATAGCATCAGCCTCATCCCGGTAAAGAATAAGATGATGGCTGACGGAAGGGGGCTTTTCGGAAGCTACGGACCCTGTCAGTACAACGAGCATCTGTTCGAGTATCCGTATGATGATGTCGCTTTCAGGAAGTCGGCCATGGATCTTCTGGATTCTTTGCCTGTGGGATACTATGTGTCCATCACGAATCTTGGGCTGCTCAGCAATACGACCTTTGTACTGGATTGGCAGAAAGATACGCTGATCTATGGCAGCGGAAGGTCGTTGTACCACAGCATGCGGCGTCAGGGACTGATCGATATCGATCAGTTCACCGGGAACTTCCCGTTCATCTTTTTCTTCAGGAAGGGTGATCCGGGTTTTCCGATCTATTCGTTCATGGGGCGCAGCCAGGACGAATATTTTGAAAAGCGTTTCAATGTGTCCATGGGCCTTGCGAAGGGAGAGATCCTGTCGCCCTGGTTCGGTCCTGCAAAGAAATGGCATGCCCTGCAATGGGCTGGGGCAGGGTTGGAGTCGGCACCCGATAAAGTCCTCATGGATGTGATCGGCAGGGAACCGAACGGTGTGGAATCGATATTGGCAAGCATCTCCCCGGCGAGGGATACGAGCCTGGCATTCATCGATGCTGCCCGCTACACACATCTTCGGTTGCGCATGTACAACTCCGACAGTATCCATTACACGCCCCATCAACTGCGCCACTGGCGTTTGACGGCCGACCTTCCACCAGAAGGCGCCATCGCCCCGAACATCCGCTTCAGTTCGAAGGATTCACTCGAAACCGGTGAGCCTCTGCTGTTCGAGGTCGCATTCAAGAACACCAGCAGTACGGCTTTCGACAGTTTGCGTGTAGCCTTTACCGTTACTGACCGCAACAACGTTCCGCATGTCATACCGATATCCCGTCGTCGTCCCTTGCCGCCGGGGGATACCATCCTTGTCTCGCATCGTCTGGATACAAGGGCTTTCGCGGGGAGCAACACCGTGTATGTGAATGTGAATCCGGATAACGATCAGCCGGAGCAGTTCCTGTTCAACAATTTCCTGTATCGGAATTTCCATGTGGGCAGGGACGACTTCAATCCGGTATTGGATGTGACGTTCAACGGCATGTATATCCTCAACCGCGACATCATCTCTTCGCGGCCGCATATACTTATCCGGTTGAAAGATGACAGCCGATATCTACCGCTGGATGACACGGCCCTGCTCAGTGTCAGCATCCGATATCCCGACGGTGTGCTTCGCGGTTTCCGGTTCGATAACGATACGATGCGTTTCACGCCTGCGGGTGCCGCTCCCAATGCCGACAACACGGCCAGCATCGACCTGAACCCCGTCTTCTTCGAAGATGGTGAATATGAACTCATCGTCAATGGCAGGGATCGCAGCGGGAACGCAGCCGGGAAGGTCGATTACAGGGTATTGTTCAACATATTCAACAAGCCCATGATCTCCAACCTGCTGAACTATCCGAATCCTTTCAGCACATCGACGGCTTTCGTGTTCACGGTCACGGGCAGCGAAGTGCCACGTGATCTGCGCATTCAGATCCTCACGGTCACCGGCAAGATCGTCCGGGAGATCACGGCTGCGGAGCTGGGGCCGCTGCGGATAGGGCGCAACATAACTGATTTCAAGTGGGATGGCTCCGACCAGTACGGTCAGCGGCTGGCGAACGGCGTGTATCTTTATCGGTTCATCGCATCCATGAACGGGAAACCCCTGGAGAAGCTGCAGATCGAAGGAGACAAGACGGATGCATTCTTCCACAAGGGCTACGGGAAGATGTATATCATGCGTTGAGTGTGAGATTTTCCCTTAGCTATCTGATGGATTTGAAATCCTCTGGGTTTTGCCGCACAGTGTGCATCTCGAAAGTGTTTTGTTGGCGCAGTGGATTATATCGATGAGCAGCGTGCTGAGATCAATGTTTTCTTCTTACCCCCATACATCCAGGAATTGAATCCGCAGGAATATGTCAACCTCGATTTGAAAACGAATATCGTAAATGAAAGGAGTCCAATCAAAATGAATTAGCTGCTTTCACATGTGGAGTTATTCATGCATGCTGGTAAAAGTGACAGTATGGATGTGCAAAAGTATTTTCATCTACCCCACGTCAGATACTCCGCTTACCCAATTTGTCCGTCAATTTTACACAAACGATGAATAGTGAGTATTATCATTCAGGTTTTTTTTACGAACGGCATGTGGGGCAAGATCGGGACAATCATTCGAATGATTAATGGATATCTGAAAGAGTATCGGTGGTGTGGAGATCGTAAAAAATTTGTTTATTGGATATGATGGCGGCTTTTGTAGCTGGTGCTACTTGAACATTGAAAGAACTTATGCTGCTGGATCGGCATAAAAGCGGAGATACCTGATAAGAATTTATCTGATATTTTTTACTTTATCTCTCCCTCTCTATATGCATTTATGACTTTGTTTGAAAGAAAATAACCAACTGCCTTATGTC
>CAJBPC010000459.1 GCA_903957405.1 uncultured bacterium
ACCCAGTCATACCCCCTTCGCCCGGAAAGGTTTGCGCTACGCATCCCTCAGAGGATCCTAAACGATAACCCGGGGATGGTAGACAATCCTTGAAAAAAACAGCATCCCTGACGCATAAATTTTTTAACAATCAAGCCCCTTCACAATGAATGTAAAACCGTCCTCCCTTCTTTTATTGACCGCAATCGGCCTCCTGTTTTTATCGACTTATGCCCAAACGCAGACCCTTCCTCCATCCGTGCAGGCCCGCATGGATACGTCCGGCCGGCCTTCCGGCCCTGGAGCAAAGCCACAGCCGCCAGGCCCCCGGCCTTACAGTGAGGTCATAACGTCAAAGGCGGTGAGCGACAAGGGCATGTTCACCGTTCATAAGGTCGAAGAAAAGTATTATTTTGAATTGCACGACAGCGTTATGATGCGGGATATCCTTGTGGTCAACCGGGTATCAAAAGCCCCCGCCGGCCTGCAAAATTCTGCACTAAACTACGCAGGGGACCAGCTGAGTCAGAAAGTCGTTCGTTTCGAGAAGGGACCTTCCAATAAGATATTCCTTAGGACCGTCACCTTCGCTGACTATGCCGGTGATTCCACGTCTCCCATGTTCCGGTCGGTCAATAACTCCAATATGCAGCCTATCTCTGCAGCCTTCGATATCAAAGCGTTTTCGAAAGATTCCAATGCTTTCGTGATTGAGATGACTGAACTGCTGAATGGTGACAACGAGGTCTTGTATCTACCGAACAGTTTGAAGTCCACCGCAAGGATCGGTGTGTTACAGGCTGATCGGTCATACCTCTCCTCGGTCAAGGCCTTTCCCCTCAATGTCGAGGTTCGGGCCGTCAAGAGTTATACCATGTCTCAAGCGCCATCATCCGGCGGGTTATTGGGTATCCTGTCTGCGGGCGCAACGCCCCCCGGCATCACTACCGAATTGAACAGCTCATGGCTGCTGCTCCCGAAATCGCCCATGCAAGCCCGGCATTTTGATCCACGTGTGGGCTACTTCGACGTGGGGTACACAGACTACGATGAGAATCCGCAAGGTATCAAGAGAATATCTCTCATCAAAAGATGGCGCTTGGAACCAATGCCACAGGATCTTGAAAAGTATAAAAGAGGGGAACTGGTGGAGCCGGAAAAGCCCATAATTTTTTACATCGACCCCACCACCCCCGAGAAATGGGTGCCGTACCTGATACAGGGGGTGAACGATTGGCAGAAGGCCTTCGAGAAGGCCGGTTTCAAGAACGCCATCCAGGGCAGAAGGGCACCCTCCGCGAAAGAAAATCCAGACTGGAGCCTTGAAGATGCCCGGCATTCCGCCATTGTCTATAAGCCATCATCCACTCCCAATGCGAGTGGCCCAAGCATCTCCGATCCCAGGAGTGGGGAAATCATGGAGAGCCATATAAACTGGTATCACAACGTGATGCTGCTGTTACGGAATTGGTATTTCATCCAGGCAGCACCCAATGACCCCGGAGCCCAAAAGATGGTCTTCGAAGACAAACTCATGGGACAGCTCATTCGATTCGTCTCCTCCCATGAAGTCGGCCATACACTCGGCTTGCGGCATAACTTCGGAGCGAGCGCATCCGTTCCAGTGGAGCGACTTCGGGATAAGGCATGGGTAGAAGCAAACGGACATACGCCGTCTATAATGGACTATGCCCGTTTCAACTACGTTGCCCAGCCGGAAGATGGCATCTCTCAGAGTGGCATATTCCCCAGAATCGGCCCTTACGACGAATGGGCCATCGAATGGGGCTATCGGAGGTTCCCCGGCCAAACAAGCCCCCAACAGGAAAAGGAACAAATCAATAAGTGGGTGATACAGAAATTGACTGACAAAAGACTCTGGTTCGGTGATGGCGAGACATATCGTGACGACCCCCGAAACCTCACGGAACAAGTAGGGGATGATGCCGTCGCCGGTAGCATCTACGGAATCCGTAACCTGCAACGCATGGTTCCCAAGCTGGCCGAGTGGACTAAAACGCCCGCCGAAGGATACGAAGACCTTGCAACGATGTACGGGGAGCTTACCAAACAATTCGAAAGATATAACGGTCATGTCATAGCCCGCATCGGCGGCGTCAAGCGCACGCCGCGGACAGTCGACGAAAAAGGACCCGTCTACGAGCCAGAAATCAGGATCAAGCAAAAGGAATCCGTTCGGCACCTGAACCGCCAAGTATTTCAAACCCCCGTATGGATGCTCGACCAAGACATATTCCAAAAAACGGGACGAAGCGGTCTGGAGACAGTCGGAGGCATTCAAGAAGCCGCGCTCCGCAGCATACTACGACGCTCCCGGCTTGACAAAATGGTGAAAGCCGCTACGATCTCCGGACAGAAAGATGCATATCCCGTACTGGAACTTTTCGATGACCTCAAGTCGGGTATATGGAACGAACTCTCCGCCTCCGGGAAGATAGATGTCTATCGCCGGCAACTTCAGCATATGTATGTCGAACGCATGGATGCACTGCTCAACACAAAGGCCATCACGCCTACCGGTGATTTGACCATATTGACGATGCTCTTTGGTGACCAAAGCGATCCTGACGGAGTCGATATTACCGCATCTGTACGACACCATTTGAAGACCCTGCAGACAGAGGTCAGAAAGGCATCCAAAACGACTTCTGACAGCATGACAAGGATTCACCTCGATGACATGGACAGAAGAATAAAAAGATCATTGGAGATGAATGAAAAATAAGCCAAGAGATTACTGATCCTGGTATAATGCCGAGAGGATGACCTGAAAAAGGCTCATCCTCTCGGCATTCTCTTGTGCAAAACGACGAATCGAGTTCATCGCAATCGACAGATACTCCTTCACGGTATGTCTGGAGATGTTCATTATTTTTGCAGCCTCTTCATGGCTCCGGCCCTCTACTTTGCATAGGATGAAAGTCTGCCGTTGCCTCCAAGAGAGCCTTGATAATCCCCGTTCCAGTAAGTTTGCCTTGTTATCGTGCATGGCTGTAGAAACATCTTCCTCCTCCGTCGCATGAATTTCCTTCATGGCCAAAGCCTCCCGCATCCTTCGTCTGAGTATGTTCTTGCATAGGTTGTGGCAGGTAATGAAGAGCCATCCGCCAGCGGATTCGCGTCCCGACATGCTGCTGCGATGGTTCCACAACTGCAGGAAGACCTCTTGCACGATATCCTCCGACTCCGCCTCGTCTTTCGTGAGCATGCAGGCATTCCGGTATATGCTACCGAAGTACTTTCCATAGATGGAGTCAAATGCATCCTTATCGCCTTCAGCCAGACGATTAAGCAGATAGGACTCCTCCATGCCCATACCATGCTGTATGCCAAAAGAAGACATAATTGTAATATAGGATTTTTTCCGCAGATATTGTCTGATGACAATTAGCGGCAATCACTTTGAAGCACTTCGATCAACCGCCATGTCGTGGTTCGTCAGAAGATTTTCAAGTGGCTATTGGTCAGGACTTTGAGATCAACATGTAAACATGAAAATGTTTTTTTTACATTATTTAGATAATAATTAAATTCAATAATTAATCTTTTAAACTCTTTTTATGAAATTAATTTTGTCTTTTTTATTGCTGTTCAGCTCACTCTTCACCCAAGCTGAACTCATATACCTTCCTGCAACTGCAATCATCAATTCATCTCCGAAAGAGCAAAGTGTCCTGGGGATGCAGGAAAATCTTAGCCTTGAACATTTCTTGAGCATGGATCGGTCAACTTTTGAGGCTTATAGCGGAAAGAAAATGACCATCTACCAACGCTATAAATTTAAACAGCTAAAAGGTAAGATCAAGCGCAACCCCGAATTATTCAACACCCAAGAGCTTGCAAAACTAACGGATACAGATAATCGTAAAATTCACTGGTCAAGTACAGCCTCAATCATCCTTGCAGGTGCTGTGGTTTTGTCCTTATTAGCACCAGCTTTTGCCATAATCCCTGCCGTCCTCGCAGTCATATTTGGATTTATGGGAATAAAAAAATCAGGACCTAACAAAGAGTATAAGGGTAGGGGTCTGGCGGTCATCGGACTTCTCATAGGTGCGGTAGGCGTGCTCGCATATGTTTCTATTTATCTCCTTGGATTAATTTTTGGATTATAAGGATCGATTGAACTCGAAACATGGATTGTTTGCTGAACATTTGTTTGCCATCAATTTTATATTTCGGTTAAACCCATTGTTAGCTTGCGGCCGGGAAGTTTTCCAGTCAGAGCCCCTTTTCTCCTAACGAGCGCCGTATGCCGAAAGCTCATTGCCATTGGGTTCTGTC
>CAJBPC010000460.1 GCA_903957405.1 uncultured bacterium
AGTTGAATTTTAACATTTTCGAAATATTGCATAATTTGACTCCCAAAGAAGTCAGCATTGACTATCTGTTTGGTGTCATATGACCGATTGCAGGCCTCACAAATTTTAACATTTATCCCTTTTACTACGTTTCTATTCATTTAAAAACCCGTAAACCAAAGCAACATGAGAAGATTCATGACACTGCTGACCATGTTCCTGTTGACTTGCAGTCTGGCCTTTGCCCAGACGCGTGCCATTCAAGGAAAGGTCAGGAATGAAAAAGGGGAGCCAGTCCCCTTTGCCACCGTAACCGTCAAGGGCGGCAAGGCAAGCGTTATTTCAGATGCAGAAGGTAATTACATCATCCAGGCTAAATCCGGTGATGTGCTTGAAATCACCGCCACAGGTTTCAAATCAATCGAATCATCGGTCGGTACCGGCAACATCGTAGCCAGCACAATGAGCCTCGATCAGGGAGCATTGGAAGAAGTCGTGGTGACAGGTGCATTCGGCATCAAGAAGTCACAACGCACGGCAGCATTCAGTTCACAGGTGATAAAAGCCGAGGATCTGAACATCATCCGCCAGACCAACGTAAACAACGCTCTTGCCGGTAAAGTGGCGGGTGTGCAAACAAGAGGTCAATCAGCTGCCAAGCTGAATTCCGAGGCATTTCTCAGGATACGGGGCGGCCTTGGTTTGGGTGACAGATCCGCCATCTATGTCGTGGATGGCACCATCACGGGATCATTCGATATCAACCCCGATGACATTGAGGATATCACCATCCTTAAAGGTGCCAACGCCACAGCACTCCTTGGCAGCCAGGCTACCGGAGGTGCGATCATCATCACTACTAAGAAAAGAGTTGGACGCGGCAACGATATCGGTATCGAAGTCAATACTGGCGTGACGATCGACAAGGTCTACATCCTACCCCAATACCAAAATCTTTACGCAGGTGGCTCCGTGGGTGATCTGATGGAATTCGTTTGGAAGCCGGGCATGCCTGATGAGTGGAAATCCCTCAACGGTAAATACTACCACGACTACACCGATGACGCCAGCTGGGGTCCTCGGATGGTAGGACAAGAACACATTCCTTGGTATGCTTGGTATCCAGGACATAAGTATTCGTACCAAACGACAAAACTGACACCGCAGCCGAATAACTCAAGGGATTTCTGGCAGTCTGGTATCACATCAACCAACAACATCAGCTTCGGAAAAAGCGCGAACAACTATAATTTCCGCGCTTCATACACGAACCAGTATATCAAGGGTGCAATGCCCAACTCGAGCTCGATGCGGAATAATTTCAATGTCAACGCAAGCTTCGACTTGAGCACACACTTCACCATCAGCTCGAACCTCACCTTCTCCTCCAACCAGATCAAAGGGGAGTTCGTGGATGGGTATGCCAACCAGTCACAAGGTTCATTCAACCAGTGGTTCCATAGGGATGTGGAGATGGACAAGATGAAAGAACTCGCCAATATGCGTTCCCCATACGGAACCTTCGGATCATGGAACCTTCGTTTCAACCCGGATGGTTTCAACCCGGCAGCACCGCAGAATTTCTACAAGGCGAACTATTGGTATAACTTTTATACCTATTTCAACGAGATCAACAACACGCAGGACCGTAACAGGCTATGGGGTGATGTAGGCCTTACATACAAGCTCGACAACCACTTCCGCATCCGCGGTACCGTTCGTCGCAACCAGCTCATGAGCTATTACGAGAACATCACGACAAGCGCATTGGAAGAAGCAGCCCTGCAGACCGGCACCTTGGCAGGATATGCCACAGGATCTACCAACCTGCAGCGCACCGACTATGAATTGCTCGCCTTCTACAACAACAATTTCGGCGACTTCTCGGTCAACGCTTCCTTCGGTGGGAACATCTTCAAGTACAACTACAACGACAATTCTTCAAACACCAACCAGGGTCTGAACGTTCCCGGACTGTATTCATTAGCAAACTCCAAGGCGACTGCATCCATTGGCAACACCCGACAGCGCCAACAAGTCAATTCGATCCTGGGATCGGCAGACCTGGAATACAAGAAGTTTGTGAGTGTTTCCTTCGCCGGCCGTCAGGACTGGGGCTCGACGCTCTCCCCCACCAAGCCAAGCCTGGTGTATCCTTCAGCCGGCACGGCATTTGTCTTCAGCCAGCTGTGGAACACGAAACCGAAATGGTTCTCTTTCGGCAAGGTATTCGGAAGCTGGGGAAAGAAACCCGAGAGCCTCGGGATCTATGCGACAAACTTCACCTATGGTGTGAATCAGTTCCAGTGGGGTTCGAACTTCCTCATGGGTACGCCTGACAACTACCCTGACCCGAACCTGCAGGGCGCCCTCATCACGACCATCGAGGCCGGCATCGACCTTAAATTCATCGGCAACCGACTTGGCCTGAATGTGGTTTATTTCAACGAAGTGGCCGACAAGATACCCGTCAGCGTATCTGTCAGTGGGGTGAGCGGATTCACCTCGACTTCTGTGAATGCCGCCCGCGTCGAAAGACAGGGTGTCGAACTGGTGCTGAACGGCAAGGCCGTCTCTACAAAGGATTGGAATTGGGATCTCAGCACCAACTTCTCCTATCTCATCAAGAACCCGGTCAAAGAGATCGTTGCAGGACAAAACCAGATTCTACTCTCCGGCGGATCATTCGGTACCCGATTTGCACGTGCATTTCAAGTCAAAGGTGAAGATTGGGGACAGTTGATCGGTGGCGGCATCAAGCGCAACACTGCAGGCGAGGCGATCGTAGATCCAAATACAGGTCTTTTCTTGGCTGACGCTACTAAAAAATGGGGATCCATCGTACCTAAGATCAACGGAGGATTCCTGAGCAACCTCTCCTACAAGCAATTCGTATTAGGCTTCTCCCTCGACTATCAGGTCGGTGGCAAGTTCTTCTCCCTATCTGAAATGTGGGGTCATTTCTCCGGTCTCATGGCTGGCACTGCCGGCCTGAACGACAAAGGCATCAATGTCAGGACCGCAGTTGCTGATGGCGGTGGTGTGAAGGTCGTCGGTGTGAGCTCCGTGGATGAAAAAACCAAAGTGGAAACATATGTGAATGCACAGGATTACTATCACCAGTTTTATTATGGTCAGATCGCCGAACCATATGTTCACAGCCTTTCCTTCGTGAAACTCCGTGAACTAAGCTTCGGCTACATGCTACCCGTATCCAAAATGGGGAACTTCGGTAAGTACGTGCATGGTGCACAACTTTCCATCATCGCCCGTAACCCGGTACTGATCTGGTCTGAAGCCAAGAACTTCGACCCATCTGAAGTCGTAAGCAACTTCGGAGAAGACGGACAATTCCCAGGTACACGTGGTGTCGGTGTGAACCTCAAACTGAACTTCTAATCTCCAAAATCTGACAGATATGAAATTGAACATAAAAAATCTGACATACACGGCGGCCATAGCAACGGTACTGTTGACCGGGTCGTCATGTGAGAAAGTGGATTTTGGAACGATCAACCAGAATCCAAACCAGACAACGGAGCCCATCACTTCGGCTCTTCTGACCAATGCGCTCTCTTCCATCGGAAACCGTACATGGGATGCCGGCGGAGTGGTCACCATCGCCGGTCTTTATGGCCAGTATTTTTCAGAGACACAATACACGGATGTTTCCCGCTATGCCACGCCTACGGCTAACTGGGATGGGTTCTATTCCGGTGTGTTGTACGACCTGCAGAACATCATCAACTACAACAGCAATGACGCAACCAAGGTAAAGGCTGCCGTGAACGGTTCCAATGCAAACCAGATCGCTGTGGCTAGGATCCTTAAAGTCTATAATTACTGGATCCTGACCGATCTGTACGGCGACCTCCCTTACAAGGAAGCATTGAAAGGAAAGGGACTTATCCCGTATGACACCCAAGAGAGCGTTTACGCCGATTTCCTGAAAGAGCTCAAAGAAGCGGTGGGACAGTTCGATGGCGGATTGGCACCGACAGGAGACATTCTGTTCAATGGCAGTACTGCCCGTTGGAAGAAGTTCGGTAACTCCCTGCGCATGCTCATCGCCCTGCGCATGTCCAAAGCAAATGCCGCAAGCGGAAGAACGGAGTTCGCTGCAGCACTTGCCGATGGGGCCGGACATATCAGCGCCAATGCTGATAATGCCATCCTCACATATCCCGGCGGAAACTTCAACAACCCCTTCTTTGGATACTATAACGTCACAAAACGTGATGATTACTCCGTATCCAAGCCACTGCTCGACTGGATGAATAGTCGCTCAGACCTTCGCAACACGGTCTTCGGCACATCCACCGTTGGATTTCCATTCGGCCTCACAAGGGATGCAGCCGTCGCTTTTTCTAACGCAAACACAAACTTCGCCAGGCTGATGGCCACCAGTGTTGCCAGTAGCACATCAGGTGTTCCAGTCATTACGGCATCCCACATGTTGCTGGCCAGGGCTGAAGCTGCAAACCTGGGATGGTCTTCCGAAAATGCAACCGCTCTCTACAGCCAAGGTATCGAAGCCAGCTGGAACCAATGGGGGCTCACAAACGCCGGAGCACTGGCCAGTTACATGGCTAATCCGGATGTAAGCCTCACAGGAGGAGAAATCGCAAAAAAGATCGCCACGCAGCAGTGGATCTCCTGGTATCCTAACGGAATGCAAGGCTGGAGCGTATGGAGGAAAACAGGATTCCCGGCACTCACACCGGCTCCGGGTACCACCGCAATACCAAGAAGGTTGAACTATGGACCGAATGAACCTCAACTGAATCCTGAAAATTACAAGGTTGCAGCAGACCGCTACCAGGCGAATGGAGCCAGCAACTCGCAGTATGCCAGGATGTGGTGGGATAAATGATGATCCTTCATTACATGTTTCCAGATCATAAAAAATGAATACAATGAAATCAATAAACAAGATCATTCTCTTCCTTTCGATCCTCGCTTTCGCAGGATCCTGCATCAAAGAGCAGGATGTGAACAAAGGCATCGAGAACAAGGAGAAATCCCTGATCAAACTGCCCCAGGCAGCGGAAGAGATCAACACCATCGCCCTCGATGCCAACCCGGGCTCAGTTGAGGTCAAAGTACTCGAGATCAGGCGCGACGCAGTCTCAAACGCCGATCTAAATAAAGCCATAACCGTCAAGATCGCACTGAACAATGCCATGATCACGGCCTTCAACACTGCAAACGGCTCGGCAATAAAACCATTCACAGGGTATACAAACGCCACGGAAAATCCTTTTGATGGTACGAACTGGACCGTCAACTTCGCGGCAGGGGAATTCGTGAAATTCATCAAGATAAAACTTGATCCCTCCACGATCGATCTCAGCAGCCGCTATGCACTTGGATTTAAAGTCGCTGATGCCGGTGGTGAACAGATAAGCACCAGCAATCAGGCATTGGTGGAAATCGCCATCAAGAACAAGTTCGATGGCGTGTACAAACTTACAGGTACACTGGTGGATGCCGCAGTCCCAACCATCACCGCACTTTCACCGGTAGAAATAGCACTGGTCACCACTGGTTCCAATACGGTGGTCATGTATGATTTCTACTGGCCGGGCTACTACCATCCCATCATGAGCGGCACCAGCCGCAGCGTATACGGCGCATACGCACCGATATTCAAGATCGATGCGAACAACAATGTGATCGAAGTTGTCAATATTTACGGACAACCGGCATCCAATGGTCGCAGCGCCAAACTGGATCCAACAGGTGTCAACAAATGGTATCCGGCGGAAAAGAAATTGGTCGTCAAATACCTTATGCTTCAGCCAGGTACAACAGTCCGCACCACATACGACGAAGTCTTCACATATGTAGGTCCGAGATAACGTCACTTTTTCAGTCTACTGTAAAGCCGCCCTCACAAAAGGGCGGCTTTTTTTACATTAACATGTCAGCTTTACCGACCCTTCAGAAACATATTGCCACCGAGACTCCTGTTCGATTCATTACTTTTGAAAAAAAAGACATAAGGATGACTAGCATAACGAACAAAATGGCCGCCATCAGACTTCACGGCGTGCAACTCCTTTTATCAACCCTTTTGGCAGCCATGATCATGGGTTGCAACACACAAAAACCATCGACCACCCAAAGCACCAATTTCATCGCGCCCGATTATGTGAAGAAAGACTACAAGAAAATCCTTGTGATATGCCGCATCGATCCGGAGACCTATCGCAAACGCATCGAAAAAGGTATAGTCAGCGAATTGAATGACCACCGCTATAATGCCGGCCCTGCCTACGAATTCGTCACACAAGACCTTATAAGGGACTCCCTGAAACTGCGAAGCACAGTGGAAACCAAGGGCTATGATGCCGCCATCCTCCTCACATACCTGGGACAGATGACTTCCGTTCAGGATCAATACACCCTCAACGGAAATATGTACAGCGTGCTCGCAGGCTCATACCCCGTTGTGGATCTGGAGACCAGTGCACAAAAAATCGCTTACTTTCAAGCGGATTTCTTCATCGCCGGCAAACGCGGAACACAATGGAGATCAAATGTGCGTGCAAAACTGGGCCGTGACCTGGACATAGCCACACAACAGATGGCCATGGAACTGCGCAAGAAAATGCAGGCTGACCGGATTTTTTAAGCAGAAAAAACAGCAGTTAACCCCATTCAGAATGACAGGCATGATTCTCCCATCCACCATTCAACTGCTGCGATTCAAATTCTCTTTGTTCCTCGCGCCGGTTTTCTTTTTCGCACTGAGTGAAACTGACCATCCAGACCCATTCCGGTCTGCATGCATTTTCATCATCCTACACCTGCTCGTATATCCCGCCAGCAATGGCTATAACTCTTACATGGACAGGGACGAAAGCCCGATAGGCGGCATTTTC